>JAGWTX010000626.1 GCA_028875955.1 Bacteroidota bacterium
AGTGAGCTGATACCTGCCATCAGAAATCCGCCAATGATGATATAGTGTGTGATTACAAAAGCTTTGTGGTTATTCCGGATCAGGATCATACTGCTGATCAGCACCAGAACCAGCAGTGTAATGGGAATTTCCGTTGCCGTAAAAACCGAAGGCTGGTTTCCAAAGCCCAACTCTTTCCATATATCGGCTGCAAAATTGTCCCGTATATCCCTGAACAGGGTGAGAAAAACATAGATTATGATCAATAGGATCAAACCGGTTTTAAACTCAGAAAAAAAATGTTTTCTTTCCGCCTTATTAAGCGGCTGACGGGGAACCCTGAGCCGGATATCTTCCTGTGTGGGCGGGGGAATTTTTTCCAACAGATAAAGCAACAGGAGTAAAGGAAAAAGAAAAACACCCCCTGTTGCAAATGGCAACCAGGTTTCTGTAAGACCCGTATGCAGCATCAGCCATTGCGCTACTGATTTGACAAAACCGGAAGAAAAAATAAAGCTTACCGCCAAGGCGGCACCTATGAAATCGGTGGCCCTTCTTCCTTCCACGAAAGTGAAAACAATACCCCAGATCATACCCAGGGGGAAACCGTTGATCAATAAGAATACAACATTCCAGGGGGCAGGGATCAGGGCAAAGGCAAGTAATGCGAGCCAGGAAATGCCAACCAGCAATAAAATGAGCTTACCCCTGCCGATGCGTTTCAATTCCGCAATGAACCGGATACCATACACTTTGCTCAGCATATAACCAATCACCTGACTGATCACCAGCGCATCCTTGTATTGGATTCCGAGAACATCCGGCTTGTCTGCAAAAATCCCGACCGTAAAGGGTTTCCGAAATGCATATACGGTGGCGTAGGTGAGAAAGGTGATCAGTGCCGCATAGATGGCCACCCATGTGTCCCGTTTATTTCCGGTTTCGGTTTCAAAATAAATTGCTGGCACTAGTGCAGAATTAAAGCTGGCAATTCCCGGAGGGAATCGATGATAAAATCAGGTTTATAGGAGGCCAGTTGTTCCCGTGTATAAGCTCCGGTTGTTACAGCAACCACTAAACCACATCCGGCATGCTGTCCTTCCAATACATCCACTTCGGTATCTCCTACCTTTACAACCGAACTCATATCCGTGATACCCAGTTGTTTCATGATCGACTGTATCATATAGGCATTGGGTCTGCCTTCGGGGACCTCATCACTACAAACGACTGCATTAATGAGCGGATTGTTTTTCCAGCCCAGTCTTTCCAGGATGGCATCCGTAATCTCCCTGGTAAACCCGGTATTGAGTGCCACTTTAATCCCATGCTGCTGAAGCAGGGCAAAGGTTTCTTCTGCATAAGGAAGGGGTTTCAGTGAACGATCTTTCTGGTAAAACAAAACCATATCCCGGTTAAACCGGTTATGCATACGGTTTACCAGATCCGGATCTTTCTCCATGGCACCGGGCGAATATTTATCCACAATGATGGAAATGGCTTCTATTTTCCGATAACCCATAACCGTGTTTACGTCATATTCACTTACACTTAACCCTTCGGATGCAAATGCTTCCCTGAATGACTGATTGATATTACCACTGTCTGAAACCGTTGTACCGGCAATATCAAAAACAACCAAAGATGTATTCATAATGAAATGTGATTTACTGTCTGTTTAAATGTACTTCCATCAATTGCCTGTAGCGTTCCATTGAGGGAAGGGGAACATTGATTTCCTTGGCCTGCTCATCCCAGTATCTGAGTTTGATATACAAATCCGCTAAAGGGTCACTTTCAAAGGCGTCGGCTTCTTCATCCGTCATGACTCCGCCCTGAAAATGCAGGGTTTCCTTGCTGGCTGCGGATAGCTTTTGAAAATACTCCGGATTTCGGTTGGTCAGGTATCTTTTTGCCGCTACATGCGATTCGACCAGGATGGCAATTCTTTCTGAAAACCCTTTTTCCCTTAGATAATCCGCACCCAGTTTTTCATGAT
>JAGWTX010000627.1 GCA_028875955.1 Bacteroidota bacterium
GTCTCAAAAACATATTTCGGGTTGCGTTTCAGGATACGGATAAATTTTTCCAGCGAATCCGCTTCATCCGGATGCTGGAACATACGGTCGTGACTCAGGATCACCAGGTGATTACGGACATGGGTCTCGTTTTTGGCAAAAGCACTGTCTACCTGTGCCGCGAGTTTTTCGGGTGTCTGGATGGGTCGGGCTGAATGCGGATTGAAATGCCATTCCAGATCCCAGCCGATCACATTATACCCCAGGCTGTCGAGTATACGGGCAATGGGTCTTACCAGCCAGCTGGCTTTGATCTCCCCCTTTCTTACCCAGGCACGGTTACCCGGTAATCGTCCGATTTTCAGCGGCACTTTCAGCGAATCCTGTGCTTTCAGAAAATCCTGTTCCGCCATCCGGGGGTGGTGGTAGAAAAAAAGATACTTGTTATTGGCATGGGTATAACTGTGGTTGGCCAGCAGCAGCTCAGGGTAACCATTCCGGATGGTATTCACAATCATTTTCCCATCCGATTTGGCTGCCTCATGCATCCCCACCATGAAAAAACTGGCTTTTACCTGCTCTTTTCTGCAGAGATCAACACAGGTAAGGGTTCCATGCTGCGGTCCATCATCAAAACTCAGGTAGATATAGCGCTTGGTGCTATCATAATGGATCGGTTGCCAGGAAGCCAACCTTGTCTTTGCTACAGGTACGGGCAGTTTGGAATGTTTGTGAAAACCACCAAATACCTTCGGACCACCTACCAGGAGACTGATCACCATCGACAAAACCCATCCGGACATACAATCATTTTTTACCGACAAACATGCTGCGGTGAAATGCAAAGATAGTTAGCCTGCCTTCATGTTTTCTCAAAAAAAAGAACGACTTTACAAGCCTTAAAATCTATATGTACCATGCCCAGATGATCAGTATCTTTGTGGGCACAATTTTACTTCGATGGCTAATAAAGACGAATTACTGCAAGATGTAGTGATCAAATTTGCAGGCGACAGCGGCGACGGTATGCAGCTTACCGGACAACAGTTTACCAATAATACAGCGATGCTGGGGATCGACCTGGCCACCTTCCCGGACTTTCCGGCGGAAATCCGGGCCCCGATCGGCACTTTGCCGGGTGTGAGCGGATTCCAGCTCCATTTTTCTTCCAACAAAGTGTTTACCCCGGGTGATATTGCCGATGTGCTGGTTGCCATGAATGCGGCCGCATTGAAGGTAAATCTCAAAGCCATAAAACCCGGCGGAAAAATCATCGTTAACATCGAAGGATTTGATACAAAAAATCTTCGCCTGGCCAACTATCCGGATGGGGTGAACCCATTGGAAGACGGCAGCCTCGACAGTTATGAAGTGATCAAGATCGATGTCACCAAACTGACCCGTGAATCCTTGAAAGACTTCCCCGAACTGGGAAACAAAGAAAGGGACCGGGCAAAAAACATGTTTGTGCTGGGTTATATCTACTGGATGTATAACCGCAGTCTGGAAACCACGATTGCCTTTCTCAAAGAAAAATTCGGTAAGAAACCACTGATCCTGAACAGTAACCTGAAAGTTTTACAGGCGGGTTATAATTACGGTGATACCACGGAAACCTTTACCACCCGCTATACCGTTGAAAAAGCGAAAATGGCACCGGGTCTGTATCGCAGCATCATGGGCAATGAAGCACTGGCCATGGGTCTGATCGCAGCCGGCCAGAAAAGCGGCCTGCCCATATTCCTGGGTACCTATCCCATCACACCCGCATCCGACATTTTACATGAACTAAGCAAGTATAAGAATTTTGGTATCCGGACATTCCAGGCAGAAGATGAGATTGCCGGTATTACATCCGCAATTGGCGCCAGTTATGGTGGCGCACTGGGTGTGACTTCCACTTCCGGACCGGGTATGGCACTCAAAACAGAAGCCATGGGTCTGGCGGTTATGCTGGAAATCCCGCTGGTGATTGTAAATATCCAACGTGGCGGACC
>JAGWTX010000628.1 GCA_028875955.1 Bacteroidota bacterium
ACAGGAAATCCTGATTATATCAAAAGAAATGCGCATTCTGAACTGATCAGTTTTCGGGCGGGTATCGGGCATACCTATGTCATCAGTAATCACATCTCCAATACCAGTTCCATATTTGGATCCGGTATAAGTAATAATTCCAGTTCAGCAGGTGGCTGGACGGATAAGTCACCCCTTAATTACGGATTCCGTTCCACATTCGATATGAAATTCAATCTTTCTGAAGGGGTGGGTCTGAGCGGAATCACAGGCATGGAATCGCAACGGCAAAACGCACAGACCATCGGTTATACCATGGTGGCCAATCCTGCTGATCCAAATGCCTACTGGATCATTGGCGCACAGCGGAGTAACCAGCAAACCACCAGTGCCACCAGTTCATTGTTTACCGAATGGACACTGAGTCTGCCACATGACCTTTCCCTTACGGCAGGCATTGGTGTTAGCAATATGCGGATCGAACTCAACGACCGGATGTATGTGACAGGCAGTACGAATCCCTCCCAATACAGCACGCGATATATTGGAATGGCTTCACCTCATCTGGCCATCAACAAGGTGTTTAACAAACAGTTTTCCGTATATGCTTCCTACAGCAAAGGATACAAAGCGCCAGTGAGTGCCTATTTCTTTATTCCGGCTACCGGGAAACTCAATACGGGTCTCAAACCCGAAGTGGGTAATCAGTTTGAACTGGGTACGAAAGGGGCTTTGTTAAATGGACAACTCAGTTATCAGTTAGCATTGTTTGATGCACAGTTTTCAGATAAAATGACAGCCATCGCTGTCCCCCTGAACGGAACAACCACTGCCTATTCCTATATTGCCAATGGTGGTAAACAGGATGATAAGGGAATGGAATTATCTGTAAAATATGCTGCACTGATGCAGACCGGCAGCTTCTTTACTTCCGTGCAACCCTTTGTAAATATGGCGTATTCGGATTTTACCTATGTGGGATATAGCTTCCAGACCTTGAATGCCAGCAGAACGGCTGCGGTAATCGCTGATTACGACGGCAAGGCAGTTGCCGGTGTGGCAAAATTAACCGCCAACGTGGGAGTCGATCTGGTGACCCGGTCAGGTTTGTACGGCAACCTGGTGTATTCTTATAAGGACGGCATGCCCATTACATCTGATGGCAATAATTTTGCAGGCAGTTATCAATTGGTAAATTCGAAGTTGGGTTATCGGAAATCCATATCGGATCGTATCGATCTTGATCTTTATTTCGGGGTCAATAATATTACCGGAGCACAATATCCATTGATGGTTTTTGTAAACCAGTTGCCGGATGCCTATTTGCCCGGACCCGACAGGGCGAATTATTTCGGAGGTATAAATTTCAATTATCACTTTTAAAAAAACCGGGTGCTTTCCAAAGCTCCCGGTTTGTATACACGGCTTATGAAAAAATACATACCTTTTTTATGTTTCCTCCTGCTAACGGCCGGTTGCGGGAGATTTGACAGGAAAGAATCCAATTCGAAAAAAGATATCCGGATCGTTTGCATTTCGAAACACCTTACGGAAATGATGTTTGCTTTGGGAAAGGGACATGACCTCGTGGCTGTTGACCTAACCAGTTCTTATCCGGATAGCGCCCGGTTGTTACCAACAGTCGGTTATCATCGCGCTTTGAATCCGGAAGGCATTGTATCCATGAAACCGGATCTGGTTATCCATAGCAATGATATTGGTCCGGCCAATGTGATTCCGCAACTGGAAAAATTGGGACTCAATATCAAAACATTCGGTGCAGCCAACACTTACGATAGTGCAGAAATCGTCATCAAACAGCTGGGTGATTATTTTGGAGCGGTAAAAAAGGCTGATTCGATTGTGGCCCGAATGGAATCTGATAAGGAAATGCTACGGGATCTCAGGAAACAGATGACGGATATCCCTTCGGTCATGGTTATCCATTACGGGCAGGCAAACAATGTTTTTTTTGTGATGAGCGGACGGAAGGGTGC
>JAGWTX010000629.1 GCA_028875955.1 Bacteroidota bacterium
GCGGTTACCGGATCAGTGGTGAGCACGGATGTGGAAAATAAGATCAGGAAGGGTCAGGTAGGCGGTTTGTTCGGATTCTATTCTCCGGAAAAAATTCGCAAGGCACAGGATCTCGCGGTAAAGGAAACCCGTTTGCATATTCCCATGATTTTCGGGCTGGATGTGATACATGGGCATAAGACCATTTTCCCCATTCCTCTGGGCATGTCAGCATCCTGGGACATGGATCTTATCAAACAATCCGCAGCCATAGCAGCGAAGGAAGCAACGGCTGATGGTCTCAATTGGGTTTTCTCACCCATGGTGGATATTGCCCGTGATGCCCGCTGGGGAAGGATTTCAGAAGGATCGGGGGAGGATCCCTATCTGGGCGGACAGGTTGCAAAAGCCATGGTGCAGGGATACCAGGGAACCGATCTGTCGAAGGACAATACCGTGATGGCCTGTGTGAAACATTTCGCCTTATATGGTGGTGCAGAAGCAGGCAGGGAATACAATACGGTTGACATGAGCCGCATCCAAATGTACCAGGATTATCTGCCACCCTATAAAGCCGCAGTGGATGCAGGTGCGGGAAGTTTTATGAGTTCCTTTAATGTGGTGGATGGTGTTCCCGCCACAGCCAACCGATGGTTATTAACCGATCTGCTGCGCAAGCAATGGGGTTTCACCGGCTTTGTGGTATCTGATTATACTTCTGTTAACGAGATGGTCAATCACGGAATCGGGGATCTGCAGGAAGTATCTGCAAGAGCTTTGAAAGCAGGACTGGACATGGATATGGTAGGAGAAGGTTTTCTGACCACCCTGCCAAAATCACTGAAAGAAGGGAAGGTAACCATGGCTGAAATCGATCAGGCCTGTTTGCGCATATTGGAAGCCAAATATAAATTGGGTCTGTTTGAGGATCCTTACCGGTATATCAATGATGCCAGACCCGCAAAAGATATTTTAACCGAAGCCAACAAAACCGCCGCCCGAACCATGGCAGCACACAGCATGGTATTGCTGAAAAACAAGGGACAGGTGTTACCCCTGCAGAAAAAAGGGACCATTGCATTGGTAGGTCCACTCGCCGATAACCAGCGGAACATGCTGGGAACCTGGGTGGTTGCCGGCGACTGGAAACAATCGGTCAGCATATATGAGGGTATAAAAAATGCGGTAGGCAACCAGGCAAAGATCATCCTGGCCCGGGGTTCCAATTTTACAGATGATGATTTCTTTGCAGCGCGGGTGAATGCACTGGGTACAGAAATTGAAAAAGACAAACGGTCACCCCAGGCCATGATCGATGAAGCTGTGGCTGCTGCGAATCAGTCGGATGTGGTGGTAGCCGTGGTGGGAGAAAGTTCCAATATGTCTGGAGAATCCGCCAGCCGTTCTGATATCAGCATCCCGGAAAGCCAGCGGAATTTATTGCATGCTTTGGCTAAAACGGGTAAACCCCTTGTGTTGGTGTTGATCAATGGCCGTCCGCTTACCCTTGTCTGGGAAAATGAACATGCGGATGCGATACTGGATGCCTGGGCACCGGGAACGGAAGCCGGTAATGCAGTGGCCGATGTATTGTTTGGCCAATACAATCCATCCGGGAAAATAACCGCCACTTTTCCCAGATCCGTAGGACAGATCCCGATCTATTACAACCATAAAAACACGGGCCGGCCATTTGACGGGACAGGATTCCCCAAATACAAATCAGACTATCTCGATATCTCAAATGAACCTTTGTATCCTTTTGGTTATGGGCTGAGTTATACGGATTTTGCCTATGGTCCTGTCATGCTTTCAAAAACAACCCTGAAAGGAAACGAAACCCTGACCGCCAGTGTTGAATTGACCAATGCAGGAAAATATGCCGGCGAAGAAGTGGTCCAGCTTTATATCAGTGATCCGGTTGCCAGTGTAACCCGGGCTGTAAAAGAATTGAAGGGTTTTCAGAAAGTGAGTTTGCAACCCGGTGAAAC
>JAGWTX010000630.1 GCA_028875955.1 Bacteroidota bacterium
TCAATAACCGTACCAGAATGCGAACGCCCGATACTGTCAGCCGATAAGGGGAATTGCCCTAGTTTTGCGCATAGCAGAACAACATCCTATAGTATGAAAGTATTCAAGTTTGGTGGAGCCAGTGTAAATAAGGTAGACAGGATTCAGAACCTGGGCAAGATCGTTTCGGGCTATGCAGATGAACCGCTGGTAATCATTATTTCGGCCATGGGCAAAACCACCAATGGACTGGAAAGCGTAGTGGAACAATTTTATGCAGGTAACCAGAAAGAAGCCTTACAATTGTTTGATGTAATCAAGCAACAGCATATCACCACTGCCAAATACCTGTTGGTTACCCATTTTAATGCCTGTCTTGCGCAGCTCTCCGATTTCTTCACAGAAGTAGAATGGCTATTGCATGATAAACCCGTAAGGGAATTCGATTATTATTATGACCAGGTGGTATGTGTGGGTGAATTGTTAAGCACCACGATCATCAGTCATTATTTGAATGAAAGCAAGATACCCAATACCTGGCTGGATGTACGTGACCTAATCAGGACCGACAATACTTTTCGGGATGCCGTAATAGACTGGGAATATAGTTCTGCTAAAATCCTGAAAACCATTTCCAAAACAAAAGAAGGTCAGTTGAATCCTGTGCCCATATATATCACACAGGGTTTTATCGGGGCTACTGACGATAATGAAAGCACCACCCTCGGCAGGGAAGGCAGTGATTACAGTGCCGCCATTTTTGCCAATATCCTGGATGCCGAGAGCCTGAGTATCTGGAAGGATGTTGAAGGCGTGATGAATGCAGACCCCAAGGAGTTTCCGGAAGCCATACTGATACCGGAACTGAATTTCACAGAAGTGATAGAAATGGCTTTTTATGGCGCACAGGTGATCCATCCGAAAACCATCAAGCCTTTACAAAACAAAGGCATTCCCCTGCATGTGAAATGTTTTCTGGACCCTTTGCTGCCAGGAACCATCATCCATAAAAAAACACTCAGGAATCTCCCTCCTATCATCGTCAATAAAAAAAACCAGGCCTTACTGCATTTGAAAAGCCAGGATTTTTCATTTGTCGGTGAGGAACCCATGATTCATTTATACCAGCTGTTCGGCAAGTGTAAGATCCGACCCAACCTGATTCAGACAGGCGCCATCAATGTGCAGCTTTGTATGGACAATCACAGCGAAAAGATCGACCACCTGGCCGCAGAAGCATCTGTGCTGTTTGATATCCAGGTGGAAAAGAACCTGCAATTGCTTACGATCCGGCATTACAACGATTCGATAGTGGCAGAAATGACCAAACAAAAAAACCTGGTACTGGTCCAGCGCACACCCGAAACGATACAGGTATTGTATACCTGAGACCTAGGGATTGGGGACCATCGATATATATTCACCTTTCTGGTTCACTGAAATCAGGGGCAATTTCCGGTGCTGTTCAAAATAATCAAACACTTCCTTTAAACGGGCGGAAAATTGCGAATAGGCAGGATCTTCCCTGGTGGCTTTTACCAGAAATTCACGGCTCCGCTCCACATTGTACCGGATCGGAAAAATATGAACCGGTATGAAATCCTGTCCCTGGTCATGTGCATAGGAAGCCAGCAGGTACAATTCATCAATATGGGTGTTGATGGGGATACAACCTACTGTTACACAACTTCCGTGTATATAAATATCGTTGCCGGGTTTTACCGAATCACTCAAGAGCAGATCAGACGCGTTGGGATAGTTCAACCCAAGCGACATATTGTAATTGCTTCTGGGATTGAATTCATTGATATAATAAAACCCTTCCGGAACCTGGTAGTCTCCTTCGATCCGTTTGGGGCCCAATGCCCCGGACAAGGCACATACTTTATAGGTCTTGAACAGTTTAAAGGGTTCACTGCTTTTGTTCCGTACCCAAACTTCCAACTGGCTGTCGTACTTAAAACTCCGTACATACATCTGCTGT
>JAGWTX010000042.1 GCA_028875955.1 Bacteroidota bacterium
GCTCCTGAGAATGGGATAACGCTATTGTTATTACCAACTGGCTTTTTTCACACCAGGTATCATACCATTCAATGCCATATCGCGGAACATAATCCTTGAGAGACCGAAGTATCTCATATATCCTCTGGGGCGACCGGTTAATTGACAACGGTTCTTCAACCTTACGGGTGATGCGTTTTTAGGAAGCAGATCCAAAGCTGCGTAATCACCGGCTGCTTTTAAAGCGGCACGTTTTTCTGCATATTTGGCAACTGTTTTCTCACGCTTGTGTTGCCTGGCTGTAATTGATTTTTTTGCCATGTGATATTAGTTATTTTCTTTTTTAGCATTTTTGAAAGGCATTCCCAACTCTTTCAGCAGTTCATAGGCTTCTTCGTTGGTGCCTGCGGTTGTTACGAAAGTGATGTCAAGACCGGTGATCTTGTTCACCTTATCGATATCGATCTCAGGAAAAATGATTTGTTCGGTAACGCCCAGTGTATAGTTTCCACGGCCGTCAAACGCCTTATCGCTGATTCCTTTGAAATCACGTACACGTGGTAAGGCTACGGATACCAACCTGTCAAGGAATTCATACATCTTTTCACCACGTAATGTTACACGGGCACCGATCGGCATTCCCTTACGCAGTTTGAAATTGGAGATATCCTTTTTTGACATGGTAGGAACCGCTTTCTGACCGGTGATCATGTTCAGCTCTTCCACAGCGATATCAACCAGTTTCTTATCTGTTACAGCCCCGTTTACACCGCGGTTGATACAGATTTTTTCCAGTTTAGGCGCCTGCATTACAGTTTTGTATGCAAACTTCTTCATTAAGGCAGGTATCACATCTTTGGTATACTTATCTGCCAATCTCGGAGTGTATTTTACAGTACTCATTATTTGATTACCTCCCCTGATTTTTTAGAAATACGAACTAATTTTCCGTTTTCGCGTGTACGCTTGGCTTTGGTAGGCTCAGATTTTTTGGCATCCCACAGCATCACATTACTGATACTGATGGAGGCTTCGATCTTAACAATACCACCCTTGGTGTTATTGGCAGATGGCTTGGTATGCTTGGTAGCAATATTTACACCTTCTACCACCACACGGCCTTTGTCAACAATAACTTCCAACACCTTACGGGGCTTTTTCAAGTCCTTGTCATCACCGGCAATCACTACAACAGAGTCGCCTTTTTTGATGTTGAATTTGGGTTTGAATCTTGTACTCATTTTTTTATGCTTAAAGCTTAACGCTAAACGCTGTTCGCTTAGCTTAAATTTTTGTCTTTGTTAATGGCTTACAATACCTCAGGCGCCAATGAAATGATTTTCATGTATCCCTTATCACGCAACTCTCTGGCAACTGGCCCGAAAATACGGGTACCGCGAGGCTCATCCGAGTTATTCAGTAACACAACCGCATTATCATCAAAACGGATATAGGATCCGTCTTTCCGACGCAATTTGTTTTTTGTACGAACGATAACTGCTTTGGATACCGTACCTTTTTTTACGCCACCGGCAGGGATCGCATCTTTTACAGTTACAACAATCTTATCACCAATCTTGGCGTAGTCTTGTCCGCTGTTGCCCAGAACCCTGATACACAGGACTTCTTTGGCTCCACTGTTATCAGCTACATTCAATCTGCTTTCTTGCTGAATCATCTTTTTTAGCTTTGAGGCCGGTCTTTCAACCTGGCATTTATAACAATTTGTTTATCAGAGGCTGGTGCGCACCATGGGCAGGCAGACAGCATGTAAAAGCTTATTTCGCTTTTTCGATCACTTCTACCAGTCTCCAGCGTTTTGTTTTGCTGAGAGGACGAGTTTCCATGATTTTTACAACATCCCCGATCGTACACTCACTCTTTTCATCATGAGCATGGAACTTGGTTGTTTTCTTTACGAACTTACCATAGATAGGGTGTTTTACTTTTCTTTCTACAGCTACTGTAATGGTTTTTGCCATCTTATCGCTGGTAACCACCCCGGTCCTTGTTTTACGCAAATTTCTTTCCGCCATTGTTTTTGATTTATGGTTTAGATACCCATTTCTTTTTTCTTCAATTCCGTCTGTAAACGGGCGATATCCCTGCGGAGACCGCGAATATTCATCGGATTTTCCAGCGGAGAGATTGCATGAGCAAACTCAAGCTTTTTTAAGCGTAACTGGTCTTCCTGGATCTTTGTTTTCAGATCAGCTATATTCAGGTCTTTGATAGACCTGTTAAACTCGTATGTCTGTTTGTTTGCCATTGTGTCTGATTTTTATGCTTGCAAATCTCTTCTTACGACGAACTTGGTTGCAATTGGTAATTTTTGTGCGGCCAGTCCCATTGCCTCTTTGGCAACGGCTTCCGTAACACCATCGCATTCGAAGATGATACGTCCTGGTTCTACAACAGCAGCCCAGAATTCAGGATTACCTTTACCCTTACCCATCCTTACCTCGGCTGGCTTACGGGTAATGATCTTATCAGGGAAAATCCGGATCCATACATTCCCTTCTCTCTTCATGGCACGTGTCATGGCCTGACGGGCAGATTCAATCTGACGATTGGTCAACCAGATGGGTTCCAATGCCTTCAGTGCAAAAGATCCGAAAGAAATGGAGGCACCGCGCTTGGCAACCTCGCGAATACGACCCTTTTGCTGCTTCCTATGCTTACTTCTTTTAGGCTGTAACATTTATTTCAATTTGAAAATTCGTTAATTTGATCCCGTATCACCGGGAGAAAATGCTTATTATAATCATGTGATAATCTGAAATTGTTTCAAATTGCCACATTTTCAAATTCTTGGCTGCTAGCTTCTGCGTCCACCACCGCCGCGATTGTCTCCACCACGACCACCTCTGTCTCCGCCACCGCCACCTCTGCGGTCATCCCTTCTGTCGCCACCTGGTCTTCTTTCATCACCGGCCCTGTCTCTTCTATCGCTCATGTCATTCTTACCGCCTACAAAATTCGGGTTCAGTTCACGCTTACCCAGTACTTCTCCCTTACAGATCCATACCTTGATACCGATTTTACCATATACAGTCTGAGCGAAAACATTTGCGTAATCAATATCCATACGGAATGTATGCAAAGGCGTACGACCCTGTTTGAACTCTTCGCTACGGGCAATCTCAGATCCACCCAAACGACCGCTGAGTTTTACCTTGATACCTTCTGCACCCATACGCAGGGTTGAGGCAATGGCCATCTTGGTAGCACGTTTGAAATTGATACGGTTTTCAATCTGTCTTGCGATGGTGTCACCAACGATGGTGGCATCCAGCTCAGGACGGCGGATCTCCAGGATATTAATCTGAACATCTTCCTTACCGGTTAATTTCTTCAGTTCTTCCTTGATACGGTCAACTTCCCCACCACCTTTACCGATAATGATACCCGGCTTGGAAGTATGAATGGTTACAATTAACTTACCCAGTGTACGCTCAATAACAATTTTGGCAATACCACCTTTGTTAATACGGGCACTCAGGTAAGTACGGATCTTATGATCCTCAATCAACTTTGATGCGTAGTCTTTCTTACTACCATACCAGTTGCTGTCCCATCCGCGGATGATACCTAACCTGTTACCAATTGGATTTGCTTTCTGACCCATATAATGGTTTTACAATTAGTTTTTAGAATCTACGATTAATGTTACGTGGTTGCTGCGTTTACGAACCCTGTATCCGCGGCCCTGTGGTGCCGGACGCATACGTTTCAGTACTCGACCTCCATCCACAAAAACGGTTTTTACCACCAGACCGCTGTCAGCTGCACTGGCACCGCTGTTTTTCTGCTCCCAGTTACTGATGGCGCTTTTCAGCAATTTTGCCAACGGGGTGGCATTGTGCTGAGGATGGTGTTCCAGAATAGCCAGGGCTTTCTCAACTTCCATTCCACGGATCACATCAGCCAGCAAACGCATTTTGCGCGGGCCGGTTGGGTAATTGTTCAGTTTTGCTACTGCTTCCATTTCTTTTATCGTTTGGAGTTTGGAGTTTGGAGTTTGGGGTTTGTTCAGAGATTAACTCCAAACACCTAACTCCAAACACCTAACATGTTTTATTTCTTAGATCCTGCGTGTCCTCTGAAATTACGGGTAGGGGCAAATTCACCTAATTTGTGTCCTACCATGAATTCCGTTACATAAACAGGGATAAACTTGTTTCCGTTGTGCACAGCAAATGTGTGTCCAACAAAATCAGGTGTAATGGTGCTGCGACGGCTCCAGGTTTTGATAACACCTTTCTTTGTTTTTCCGTCGTTTATCGCAACAATTTTACCTTCTAAGTTTGCGTCTACGTAAGGACCTTTTTTTATCGAACGACCCATATTGTTAAATTGAAAATTATTTAGCTAATTTTTTTCCGTCTCTGCGCTGGATGATCAGTTTGTCACTTCCTTTTCCTTTGGTACGTGTCTTCTCTCCTTTTGCATATTTACCGGTTCTGCTTCTTGGGTGACCACCGGAGGCTTTACCTTCACCACCACCCATCGGGTGATCTACGGGGTTCATGGCAACACCACGAACACGGGGACGGATACCTTTCCAACGGTTCTTTCCTGCTTTACCGGCAGTTTCCAGGTTATGGTCGCTGTTGGAAACCACACCTACTGTCGCATAACAGTTGATCAGCACTTTTCTCAATTCACCGGAAGGCATTTTCAATACTGCGTATTTTTCTTCCTTATTGGCCAGCTGAGCGGAAGCACCGGCACTCCGTACCATCTTACCTCCCTGACCGGGCTGTAATTCGATATTATGAATCATGGTACCCAGTGGCATGTTTTTCATCAACAATGCATTCCCGATTTCAGGAACCGCATCATCGCCTGAAATCACATCCGCTCCCACTTGCAAACCCTGTGGGGCGATGATGTATCTTTTCTCTCCATCTGTATATTGCAGCAAAGCGATAAAAGCGGTACGGTTGGGATCATATTCGATGGAAACCACTTTGGCAGTGATTCCTTTTTTGTCTCTTTTGAAATCAATGATCCGGTAATGGTGTTTGTTTCCACCACCCATATAACGGGATACCCGACGGCCCTGGAAATTACGGCCGGCTGTATTTTTCTGAGGCTCCAACAGACTCTTTTCAGGGTCCATGGTAGTGATCTCAGCATAAGCATTGCCAATTCTCCAACGGGTTCCTGCTGTGATTGGTTTGTACTTTTTAAGTGCCATTGTCTACTCTTTTTATTACGGAATTTTCAGCTCCGCAGCTATAATTAAATATTTGAATACAGATCGATGGTTTCGCCATCGGCTACTGTTACCAGCGCTTTTTTATAGGCACTTTTCATGCCCTGAATGAAACCGGCTTTTGTATAACGGGTTTTATTCTTTCCGGGAACCACAGCTGTGTTTACATCCACAACATTTACACCGTAGAATTCTTCTACTGCTTTTTTGATTTCCAGTTTATTAGCCCTGCGGTCTACTTTAAAAGCATACCTTCTTAATTTTTCCTGTTGAGCGTTTGCTTTTTCAGTCAAAATGGGTTTTATCAATACTTCAGTCAGTTTCATTTGTATCTGTTTGAAACGTTACTTAAATTAGGCTTCAGCACCAGCTTCTTCTTCTACGAAGATTTTGGCGGTATTTTCAGTGATTACAAGCACATCCGCATTCATGATCTCATACGTGTTGATGTCGGCAAGTAAAGAACTGGTTATGTTTGGAATATTACGTGTGCTCAGGTACAGGTTATCATTGTACTCAGGTAACACGATCAATGTTTTCTTGTCAGCCACTTTCAGGTTATTCATAATATCCACCACCTGTTTGGTTTTTGGCGCATCCATGCTGATCTCCTCCACCACGATGATGGCGCTTTCCTTTGCCTTGTAGCTTAAAGCAGAGATTTTAGCCAGATCTTTCACCTTACGATTCAGTTTGAAATCATAAGAATGCGGTTTGGGTCCGAAAATGGTACCACCACCCTTGTACAGGGGGTTACGGATATTACCCTTACGTGCGCCACCGGTACCTTTCTGCTTGTGCAGCTTACGGCTGGCACCCTGCACTTCTGCACGGGTTTTCACCTTATGGGTACCCTGACGGCCCTGGGCCAGGTACTGTTTAACAGCCAGATAAATCACGTGATCATTGGGTTCGATACCAAAAATATCAGCGGGCAATTCAACTGATCTGCCTGTTTTCTGTCCTTGTATATTTACTACATCTACTTGCATGTTCTTTCAATTAAATTGGTGATTACTTCTGGATTAAAACGATGGATCCGTTATGGCCAGGAACCGAACCGCTGATCAGTATATAATTCTTTTCAGGGAAGATTTTGATCACTTTCAAACCTTTCATTTTTACCCTGTCGCCACCCATACGGCCGGCCATTCTCATGCCTTTGAATACTCTCGCAGGATAAGAAGATCCACCGATGGATCCCGGAGCTCTTGAACGGTCATGCTGACCATGGGAAGCTTCACCCACACCGGAAAATCCATGACGTTTTACAACACCCTGGAAACCTTTTCCCTTGGTGGTACCTACTACTTCAACAGCTTCGCCTTCGGCAAATATGTCAACAGTAATGGTTTCACCCAATGCTTTTTCTATGGAATAGTTACGAAATTCTTTGACGAATTTTTTAGCGGCAGTCTGCGCTTTGGAGAAGTGGTTCAGCTCGGCTTTGGTGGAATGTTTTTCTTTCTTGTCGCCGATAGCCAATTGTAAGGCAGTATACCCGTCGTTCTCAACTGTTTTCACCTGGGTAACTGTGTTGGGAGCAGCTTCAATGATGGTACAAGCCGTTTGCTTGCCATCAGCAGCGAAGATGCTGGTCATCCCGATTTTTTTACCAATAATACCTTTCATCTTTTGCGGTTTATAGCCCCGCGTGGTTATGAGGACATTCCGATGATGAAATCGGGATTCAATCCTTGTTTTCTGCCGACCTTTTCTTTTTTCTATCCACCTGGACTCATCCTGGTGAACGCTTCTTCTAAGCTGGATCCTCTGTGCCTGGGCCAGGTGATCTAAGAAGTACCGGAAGCAAACAAACCTCGAAGGGCCTGTTTATATGTTATGATCTCGTTTTGACCAGGTTCGGAGGAATCATCCCCTGTAGCCTGATCCGGATCGTTTTCCAACCAGAGCTGCTTTTTCCCGAGAGATTGGCAGATGGCAATTAATAAGAACAGTTGCTTTTCAACGAATTGATCAGCGTGGCCTATCAGGCCTTTATCTCAACCTCAACTCCTGAGGGAAGATCCAATTTACTCAACGCATCTACGGTTCTGGAAGAAGACGTATAGATATCCAGCAAACGCTTGTGCGTACATAACTGGAACTGCTCACGACTTTTCTTATTCACGTGCGGCGAACGCAAAACGGTAAAAATCCGCTTGTGTGTCGGCAATGGAATTGGTCCAGTAACCACAGCACCTGTACTGCGTACTGTTTTTACGATTTTTTCGGCAGATTTATCTACCAGATTGTGATCGTAAGATTGTAATTTAATTCTGATTCGTTGAGACATAGTCAAAACCCAATTTTCTGATTGTGAAGATTCAGTTGTCATTTTCAGGGGACTTCATGAATCTATCGATTTGGGTTTGCAAAGGTAAGAGGCTGTAACGGAATGGACAACTATTTTGAAAGTTTTTTTGTGCATTTCTACCAATAATCCTAAAAAATATCCCCAAATCGAAGGATTCTGCGGTCAGGGTTGGTTAAACACATGGTTCCGGTTGGTTTTCGGAGGAATTCATCCCCTCCAGAACCCCCAACTGGTCTGCCCTATCGGGAACCTGGTCAGTTATTTCCTGGTGAAACTGAAAAGAAATGCCCGATTATGTTAAAAAACCCAAATTTACCCTTTTGCTTTTCACATATGGCGAAAACCTGTCTCAATTCAATAATTTTACTGCAAGACTATTACTATGGCTAAAAAAGCTAAGCATTCCCGGTTATCAGCCCCCCCAAAACCAGCTGAAATCCCCCTTACCCAAACACCTGCTTTTCTAGACCGCGACAGCATCCCCTTACTAGTTGCCTGTCTGTTGTATTTTGCCGTTCATTTTATCCCGGATATGGGAGGATATGATGCCATGGGAGCCCAGTGGTTCTATCTGGTGGTTCTGGATTTTGTCGTAACCCTGTATATTATGTCCAAAAAACAGGATTACCAGACAGGCGCAAACCGGCTTTTCGGGCTCAATTTTTCAAAAATCTATCTGGCTTATTTTCTCCTGGCAGGCCTATCTGTTTTCCAGGCCATCAACCCCACAGAAGGCTGGGTCTGTTATGTTCGATTGATCGCAACGATTGTTGCCTTCTTTAATATCAGCCTGTTGC
This sequence comes from Bacteroidota bacterium, assembly GCA_028875955.1. Lineage (GTDB taxonomy): Bacteria > Bacteroidota > Bacteroidia > Chitinophagales > Chitinophagaceae > Sediminibacterium. Next base: position 8,315 of record JAGWTX010000042.1, read on the forward strand.
TCAATGGCCGTTTAGACCTGATCAAAGTATTGGCACAGATACTGGCTTTTATTCTGCTGATAGAATCCATACAGTCCCTATCCCGTTTTCTAAAAGAAATCGAGACAATGGATCTCAGCACGGCCATTTTGGGAATCAAAGGCACAACAGGCAATAAAAACATTTTTGCAGCCAGTACGGTTGTGAAAATACCCTTTGTCATCTATTGTATCTATACTTCCAAAATCTGGTGGAGAATCGTCAATATAGTCATCCTGGCCATAGGTACGTTTACCCTTTTTCTGGGCAATGCCCGGGCCAGTTTTGTGAGTCTGATCTTGATTCTACTGCTGTACATCATTTACTGTATCCATACACAAATCAAAGAAAGAAAAACAGAGCTCACCCTTTATCGGCTTGCCTATGTTTTGATCCCTGTTTTAATTGCCTTTTTTGTATCCCTGATAGAAATATCCAATATAAAAAACCAACAGGAAATCAAGGGAAGCGGTGGCTATGGTACTGTAACAGATAGATTAGCGAGCTCGGTTGCATTCAATGCGGATGACAACCAGGTCAGAATCCATCTTTGGGAGCATGCAATCGATTATACCCAAAAACATCCCCTGATGGGTTGTGGATATGGTAACTGGAAGATTGCATCCATACCCTATCAAAGAACGTTAACAAATAACCTGATTGTTCCCGTTCACTCCCACAATGATTACCTGGAGAATTTTGCGGAACTGGGATTGGCCGGGGGTATTTTTTACCTGGGTCTGTTTATCTGCATTATCGTTTATACCTGGAAAACCATCTTCTCCCCTGCTTCAGAAGAACGAAAAATGATCGCCGTATTTTCTTTTATGGCATTTATCGGATACTCCGTGGATGCCTTTTTTAACTTTCCGGGAGAACGACCGATCAGTCAGCTGTTTTTTGTATTTATCACTGCTGTCAATATCCAGGCATACCTACCGGAAGAAAAAGAATCAGCAGAAACGGAAACGACACATGTGATCAAACCTGCATTTGGTTTTGTTTCCTTATTGCTCCTTTTACCCTCCATGTATGTTACATACCTGACTTACCAATCGCTGGTAATGCAGCGGTCCGTAATGGCTGACCTGAATTACGAACCTATGCGGCTTGACTGGAAAACTGTTTTTGCCGGGTTCCCGTCCATACCTAATCTCTGCGCAACCGGTCAACCCATTGAAGCCATCAAGGGCCGGTACTTATCGGAACAGGGCAGATATGAAGAAGCCATGAAACTGATGGATGAGGGAAGAAAAGCCAATCCGGTTATCGGCTATACAGAATTTTTAAAAGCAGGTGCCTATTTTAAAATGGGGCAATACGATAGTGCCCGAAGAAATGCATTGGCAGCCTATAAAATGCGTCCAAGGGCTGATACCTATTATCAAACTTTGATTGCCGTTCTTGCCAAATTAAAAGACACGGCAAACATCCATAAAGCTTTCAATGAATACAATACCTACCGACCCAGTGTTTTCGGATGGAGTTATTTTCTGATAGGAATGCTAAACTCGGAAGGGAAAGGAAGTCCGGAATTACTGAAACTGGCCGACAGCAGCTTGAAAGTTTTTCCGGGTGACAGTACCCTGCTTTTCAGAAGAAATGAAATTCTTCGCTTCATGTCAGCCCCCAATACAAATACAGGTAAAACTGTGGACTTTGCACTGGCGCAACGGTACAGTAATGAAGCGGTACAGGCGTTTGGGTCAGGAGTTGCCGGTAAAGATGACCTGGCCAAAGCTGCCGGTTTATTCCTGAAAGCAGCCGC
>JAGWTX010000631.1 GCA_028875955.1 Bacteroidota bacterium
GAGAACCTGAGTCTGATACCGGGCAATACGGGAGCTTCCCCCATGCAGAATATCGGTGCCTATGGGGTTGAAATCAAAGATGTGTTTCAGGAACTCGCAGCCTGGGACCTGGAAGATCGCCAGGTAAGGACATTTTCCCTGGAAGCCTGTGAATTCGGTTACCGGGAAAGCATTTTTAAAAAATCCGCCAGGGGAAGGTTTGTCATCCTTTCCGTTCTGTTCCGATTACGGAAAATACCGGTTTTTAATACCTCCTATGGCGCAATTGAACAGGAACTGGCCAAAATGGGTGTCAGGGATCTTTCTATCCGTTCCATATCAGAAGCGGTCATCAGGATCAGAAGCAGTAAATTACCCAATCCATCCGTTATCGGAAATGCGGGCAGTTTTTTTAAGAACCCGGCCATTCCCAGGGAACAATTCGAGGCTTTGAAGGAAGCTTATCCTGCTTTACCCGGCTACCCCCTCGATTCGGGTCAGGTGAAAATAGCTGCCGGATGGTTAATTGAACAATGCGGCTGGAAGGGATTTCGGAAAGGCGATGCGGGCTGTTATGATCAGCAGGCGCTGGTACTGGTCAACTACGGGAAGGCGAGCGGTGCCGAGATTTTTGCTTTATCAGAATCCATCGTACATAGTGTAGCGGATAAGTTTCATATCACACTGGAAAGGGAGGTAAATATCCTGTAAGTCAGCTATAGGGAGATGGTTAATGCCATAACCTATATCCGGACGAAGCAGAATGATCAGCAATAAAAAAGGGCTATCGAATGACAGCCCTTTTTTATTGGAAACCAAACTCTGGTTAATAGTATTTCAATTTCATTTCCACACGACGGTTCAAAGCCCGGCCTTTTGCGGTTTTGTTATCAGCAACCGGTTTTGAGGAACCAAATCCTTCAGAACTGATCCTGGATGCATCAATACCACCCTTGGTAGTCAGGTAATCAAATACAGATTTGGCGCGATCCTTACTCAATGGAATATTGATCTTATCTGATCCGGTATTATCTGTATGACCTTCGATCTCCAGTTTCAGGGCAGCATCTTCTTTCAATATGGCGGCAACATCATTCAGGGATTTGAATGATTTTGACAACAATTTGGCGGAACCGGTAGCAAAGAATATGTTCTTGGCACTGGCAGCTACTTTTTGAACCACTTCTTCCTTAACAATCGGACATCCGCTGTTTTCCTTCACACCTGGCACATCCGGACACTTGTCTTCTTCATCATTGATGCCATCCTTATCTCTGTCTGGAACGGGGCAACCCTGGTAACGGGCAACACCGGGTACATCCGGACATTTATCATTTTCATCGTTGATACCATCTTTATCCCTGTCGGGTATCGGACAGCCATCGTATTTGGCAATACCTTTTACATTCGGACATTTGTCATTTTCATCATTGATACCATCACCATCCGTATCAGGAACCGGACATCCGTCATATTTGGCCGTACCGGCTACTTCAGGACATTTATCTTTACTATCCACGATACCATCTCCATCCGTATCTTTTTCAACAGGTGGTGGAGGTGGAGGCGGAACAACTACCGGTTCGGGCTTTTTTTCCTTGATGGGTGATCCGATACTCAAAGAATAGGTCAGGTGATTTTTGGAAAGACTGGAAATCTTCGCATCATACAAAAACTGTGAATGAATAAAAGTCCCTTCTCCCAGGTTAAACTGTAAACCCACCCCTGTTGGAACATAGGCGGCATAATAAGTACCTCCATAACTGGAAGCACCGATACCAACGGTAAAATAAGGAACCATAAAATACTTATCGCTCAACAGTTTCAGGTTCAGGCTGGATGCCAGTTCCAATAAAAAGCGGCTGTCTTTCGAAGGGGCTACGCCTGAAGCATAGGAAAAAGGATACTTGACAAAGGAACCACCCAGATGGCCCATAAAATCAACATGTTCCGATAATCCCTTAAAATAATCCAGTCCG
>JAGWTX010000632.1 GCA_028875955.1 Bacteroidota bacterium
ACATGGGAAGCTTGGTAATGTCCTGCTCATTCAGAAAAACCCGGCCTTCATCGGGTTTGATCAGTCCAACCACCATATAAAATGTAGTGGTTTTACCAGCTCCGTTCGGACCCAGTAAGCCCACAATCTCACCCTGTTCTACTTTTACCGATACCTGTTTGACTACGGTACGGCCTTTATAGCTTTTTACCAGTTCCTGTGTATGGATCGTTAAGCTCAAGAGATAGTATTTTGACAAATTTAGCGGTTCTCGGTTGCATCTGGCCAGCTGCCGGCCATCTTAACAGAGGTTTTTCTATCTTCGGTTGGTGTATATTGCACCGGTTTTTATAAAATTGCGTCTTTCTGAGACAATCACATTAGCACCGATAACGCGAGATGAAAATAACAGAACACATTCAGCAGGCAAAAGATACCCTGGTATCCTTTGAGGTTTTACCACCTTTAAAAGGGAAAACCATCACCTCCTTATATGAACACCTGGATCCATTGATGGAATTCAAACCTTCCTGGATCAATGTTACCTATCACCGCAGCGAATCGATTTTCAAAAGAAAACCGGATGGGAGTTTTGAGAAAGTGGAAGTGCGTAAGCGTCCCGGAACCGTTGGGATTTGTGCAGCCATCAAAAATCATTACCGGGTGGATGCGGTACCGCATATCATCTGTGGTGGTTTTACCCAACGGGAGACCGAAGATGCCTTGATCGACCTGGATTTTCTGGGTATCGATAATGTGTTGGTCTTACGGGGGGATGCGCCAAAAAATGAAGCGGCTTTTCAGCCTGAAATCGGGGGTAATCATTTTGCGATAGATCTGCTGCACCAGGTGAAAAACATGAACAAGGGAGTGTACCTGGATGATGATATCAAAAACGGCGGGAAAACCAATTTCTGTGCAGGTGTGGCCGGGTATCCCGAAAAACATTTTGAAGCACCCAACCTGGAGATCGATCTAGGCAAGCTAAAGGAAAAAGTGGATGCCGGTGCCGAATACATCATGACCCAGATGTTCTTCGATAACCAGAAATTTTTCGATTTTGTCAAAGCCTGCAAAGCCATGGACATCCAGGTGCCCATTATCCCGGGATTGAAACCTATCACCAATAAAAAACAGCTTTCCGTATTACCCAGGATCTTTCATGTGGATATTCCGACTGATCTTTCCAATGCGATCATGAAATGCAAGACAGACCAGGAATGCGAGCAGGTAGGTACGGAATGGCTGATCCAGCAAAGCAGGGAATTGAAAGCCGCCGGTGTTCCCGTGCTGCACTATTATACCCTGGGTAAACCCAAAGTGATCTGGAATGTTGTGAAAGAGATCCGGTAAACAACGCCGGGAACTCATTTTCTAAAACGGGTTACTCTTCAGCCGGTTTCTCTCCGGTTACTTCATCGTCTTTCTTTTTGCCTCAATCAGGTCGTCAAACTGTTCAAGGCTGAGTTGTTTGGCGATGATGCGTTTGTCTTTATCCAGCAGATACATCGTGGGTGTCTTGTAAATATCATACAGCTGCCGGTAATTGGGCTGCCCAGCTTTTTCAACTGCTTCTTTGGCGGCAAGGGTTTCGTAAGCTTCGGTCCATTCGGGAGAAAGGTTTTTCTCTTTCATAAACGCTTTCCAGGCTTTGATCTCTTTCTCATATATGATCACAGAATATACGGCTACCCCATAATTCTTCCATTTGGCTTTGTATATGGAATCCAGTTTGGGGATCTCTTCCTTGCAATGTCCGCAGTTCGGGTCCCAGAACACCACCATGGTAAAGGGCGCTTTTATGTTGTACAGGGAAACGGTTTTTCCCAGTGTATCGGTCAGGTTCAATGCCGGAGCGGGTTGCCCCAGCTGGTTGGCCATTAAACTGTAGGCGCGGTCGGTGATGGTTTTGCGGGAAGCCGGGTTCAGCAGCACGGTATCCCCCTTGGCATAAAAATTTTCAAACAGGTAGATAAACA
>JAGWTX010000043.1 GCA_028875955.1 Bacteroidota bacterium
AGCATCATCGGAGGGTCCCCAGCCAATGGCTACGCCGCCTACATTGGCTACTCCTCCGATGGCCCAGGCGCCAAACCCGATTTCGCTTACCTGTAAATCCGTTTTCCCAAACTGTCTGTACTTCATAGATCATCCATTAGAAAGCTAAACCTACACACAATTCTGTAATTTTGTTCGATCCAGCGTACTAAATTGCCATTATGAACAGACCGATCAGAGTATTAGTTGCCAAGGTAGGATTGGACGGACATGACAGGGGTGCCAAAATTATCGCCACTTCCTTACGCGATGCGGGTATGGAAGTGATTTATACCGGTCTCAGGCAAACTCCGGAAATGGTGGTGAACACGGCCCTGCAGGAAGATGTGGATGCGATTGGCATCAGTATACTGAGTGGCGCCCACATGACGGTATTTCCGAAAGTGATGGAATTATTGAATCAGAAAGGCATGAAGGATGTGCTGCTCACGGGTGGGGGCATTATTCCAGGGGAAGACATGGAAGCCTTACAGGCCCTGGGGGTTGGCAAATTGTTTGCACCTGGTACCGCTACGGGAGATATTGCAGAATATATCCGCGAATGGGTATCTCAAAACAGGAACTTCTAGTCTTTCCCATGAAACCGGTGTGCCAAAGTTGGAAAACTTACCGGTTGTCCGAATTCACCCGGCAATGTCTTTAAATCCAGCTTATAGAATAATTCCTCCTTGCTTTTACAATTCAGGTAGAGTATTTTTTTGATCACGTTACGGGTGGTCTCTTCCAGAAAAACAAGTTGCTGACAGAATTCGTCTTTTTTATCAAAGGGCAGTTTTTCAGTCACATTTCCCGCCAGGATCTCTTTTTTGAGGGCGAACAACTGAATCATATCCGCGTAAAGCGAAATAAACTCCCTTTTGCTGGCAGCTAACAGGATGGCGCAGTAACGGGCAGTCAGGGTAATCGATGCATCCTGCAATTCGGTACTGAAACAGATTTCAAGACAATTGATCAGATGGAGGAACTTTACCTGCTGATTTTTGATATGAAAGGATTCTTCAAATGCTTTGATGGTTAGCTGCATATAATCCGTTATCCGGAAATCTATATTCAGGAGCGCTTCGATCAGTGCATTGTCTTTCTCAATAAAATTCCGCTGGCTTTCTGAACCCAACGGATCTATCGCATCCATCAATGGGATCAGGCTGTTTTCCGAATGGATCCTGGCAAAGTGTGAATGGAAAGCAACATATCCGTATCTGGCCAGGTGCAGGCTGGATTCCAGATTATCCGTGAACTTTTTCATTTTCTCCAGGTCCTGGATCACGATACCCCTGTCAATTTTTGCACCATCGCGCAGGGCAGGAAAAACTTTCCGGGTAGTACACATCATCACATATCCCTGTTCGAAAAAAGGGTTGGTTACGGAATAGTAGGCGGATAAGGTTGCATAGAACTCCTCACTGATAAAGATCTCCTTATCAGGACCCTTATCGGTTTTCAGCCAGAGAGAGACCTGTTGCTGGTGTAAGCTTTCTTCAAATGTTTCCAGATTATACAGATGCCTGAACGACCTTTCAAACAGATCAAGCGGTATCAGATCGATTTCATAGTTGTATTTACGGATGATCCGGTTTAATGACTGAAAACTGCAATTGGCTTCATAGACGACAGCAAAAAAATCAACAACTGTTTGGTTATTGTTTTGCAAGTGGGTAGGTATTGAAAACAGGATAAGGTCATGAAAAAATCACAACCTTATCCCATCAGCATTGAAAAATTATTTTTCCCAGAATGTCTTGTATGTGGTGATCTCTTTACCACCCATCAGCTGGATCTCCTGGTTATAGTTACTACTGTTCACCGTTTGTTCCGTTACCGGATACAGGAAACGGGACGGTATCACCCCGTTGTTCAGGTTGACAGAACCCCCTTTCTGGAATGCCGGATAACCCGTACGTCTGTATTCGATCCAGCCTTCAAAACCATTGTTGATATTGGCCAGCCATTTCTGGGTAATGATCTGGCTCAGTCCTGCCGCCGGTGTGGAATTATCAAAAACAACAGCGCTATGGGTCAGGTAATTATTGGCAGTGGTGGCATCGATACCGATCTCAGTAAACGCACCTTTTACCCCTTTATTGTAAAAATCAGATGCAGTTCCGGAAACATATCCTTTCAGGGCGGCTTCCGCCAGGATAAATTCCTGCTCTGCATAGGTGATCACCCTTGCCTTGATCAGGTTCTTATTGGATCCGTTTGTAAAACTGGCATTGAAATTGGAAGCTGCATTTGCCTGTGCAGTCGTGGCATCCACCACCATATCCAATCCGCCATAATTGGCAAAGCTAAAAGCTGCGTTTGCCGGAGCCGAGGCGGCTGGTGCAAAATAAGTGGTGATCCTGGCTGTATCTGCTGTATTGACAAATACATTGTATAAGGTGCTGTTCATATATTTCACAGCAAAATCCCCGGAACGTTCCGTTAAACTCAGGAAGTTATAAGGGGTGGTTGTGGGTAATGCCAGGGTTGCGCTTTGGCTGGCGCTGGTCATGATCGCACCATCTGCCAGAATCGATTGCATCTCAGCCTTGACATCCATTTTGGCGGATACACGTAAAAGATAGCGAAGCCTGAGTGCATTGATAAAGGCACGCCAGTTGGCGATATTGGCGTTGTATAACATATCTCCACCAATGTATCCGGTGGCATTGGCTTTCAAAAGGTCGTCCGCTTTTTTCAGACTGGTCAGGATACCTAAACCAGGATCGGTATACACCACCTGCTGGTTATCATATTTAGGAGTATATACCCCCGTACTTCCCTGGAGCGCATTCAAAAAAGGGATATCGCCCCATAGTTCTGTGAGTTGGGCAAATGCATAGGAACGAAGCGTCAATGCCACAGCTTGTAAAAAGGGATTCTTCTGCGTTGTTCCGAGTGAATACAAAGTGTTGGCATCCCTGGCAGCACTGATCATCGGAATCCAGTAGGGTTCATTGGTAACGGGCAGATAACGTGTTGCCTGGTTGTAATAGGACTGGCTATAGGTCATGTACTGATCATACCCGTTACCCAATGTCCAAACGTTATTGACATTGTTATAAAACAGGGTAACAATCGTATTCGAAAGCAGCGTCGTAGCATCCGGGTTTTCCAGCGTATTCGGATTCTGGTTTACCTGCTGCAATTCTTTGTTACAGGAACCCATCACAAGAACCAGGGTCAGCGCTGTAATCGAATAAAGTATCTTTTTCATACAAATAAGTTTGTGGTATTAAAAATTAAGTCCCAGTGAAAAACCTAAACTCTTGGTAGCGGGTATGCTCAGGAATTCGGTACCGGGCAGGATCTGTTGTCCGCGTATGGCCAGTGTTTCCGGATCCACATCCTTGTTTTTGGTGAATTCAAGGATGTTCCTGGCAACAAATGAAATGTTCAGGTTAGCCGCGGATGACTTGGCAAAAATGTTTTTGAAAGTATACCCCAGCCTGAATTCGCGCAATTTCAGATAAGTGGCATCGTACATGAAAGCCTCATTATTGGAAGCGTTGTAATAGGCATTGTAATAGGTTGCCGCACTTACATTCACGTTATTGGGAACATATTTGCCCGAAGCATCCATCATCACACCGTTACCGGTAATACCTGTTTCACGTCCAGGCAGTGTTTCCACAGACATACCGCCCGCGAGGATACCCAGTTCTGTGTAGGAGAAGAACTTACCACCCTTATGCAGATCCCACAAGAAACTCATGTTGAAATTCTTATAGGAAAGCTCATTGGACCATCCCAGTACAAAATCAGGATTGTAATTTCCCAAAAGTGTATTCTGGCTGGAAGTGAACTGTGGTACGCCATTTTTGTAAACGATATTACCCTGCGGATCTCTTACAAAAGAATTTCCATACATATTTCCCAGACGTTCGCCTACCTTGGCATCATACTGAATGGCCCGGTAATAACGGTCGTATTGGGTTACCTGCGCATAGATATAGGTATTGATGCCATCTGGCAGCGATACCACCTTACCTACATTGTGACTAAAATTGAAAGTCATATCCCAATTGAATCCGTCTTTTTTCTCAGAGCGGAAAAGGGATCCTGATAAGATGAACTCGATACCCTTGTTATTGATCTTGCCACCGTTTACATAGGCATTGGTATACCCTGAGGAAACCGGAATGGGTAATTGCACCACTTCGTCCCGGGTATCAGAATTATACACCGTTGCATCAAAACTGATCCTGTTTTTAAACAGGCGTAATTCGATACCTGCTTCGGTAGTGGTGGTGGAAGATGGTTTCAGGTTATTGTTTGCCAGGATATTATTACCGGTCGTTAAAGGGTAATTATTGAAAGGGGTATTGGTCAGATAAGTGTTATTGGTGGAATAAGGATCCGCATCACGTCCAACTTTTGCTGCTGACACCCGCAGTTTCATGTAGGAGATGGCAGAAGGCAGATGCACCATGTCGGAAATTATCCCGCTCAAAGAAACGGAAGGGTAGAAATAGGAATTATTACCCTGGGGCAAAGTACTGGATTTGTCGTTTCTGCCTGTTATGTTCAGGAACAACATATTTTTATAATCGAAATCGGCAAATGCATACGCACTGTAAACCACTTTATTGTACTTCTCATATAAAGTAGGTAATTGACTCTGTGCATTGGAGAAATTATACAAACCGGGTGTGATCAATGAATTGGCAATATCCCGGGTGTAGGTGATATTCTGCATAAAACGGTTACCGCCCAAAGAGGCACTGGCATTCCAGTTATGACCGGGTTGTTTGCGGTAACTGACCAGCACATCGGTATTGTTTTCAAAATAGTTCACGTTATCTGTTCTGAAACCACCTGTCGGGAATCGAACTGTGGTAAAGGCCCTGTGTCCTTCCCTGCTATCGTTGTAAACATCAGATCCGGTTCTTGCCATGACCGTCCATTGAGGATTGATGGCATATTTCAGGGAAGCATTTCCAATCACCCTGTTCTTGTTGAAGCTGTTGACATTGTCATACATCGTAACATAGGGGTTATCATGGTTGTTCCAGTAACGGAACTGATTCTGCTGGTCTCTACCCGTTTGCCATTGTTTTTTTAATGAATTCAGGTCGATATTGATGGGCATACCGTAGACACCAAAATAGGTGTACATCACACTTTCTGAACCATAACCGATATTGGGGCGGTTACTGCTATTACTATTGATAAAATTGATAAAATAATCTGAGCTTAATTTATCGCTGAACTTATGGTTTGCTCTCAGTGCAACCGTAACCCTGCGAAGATCGGTTCCGGGTAAAATACCTTTGTTGTACAGATTACCGATCGACAAATGATAGCTTCCTGTGCTGTTATTACCACCAAAAGAGATCGTATTCTGCGTGGTCAATCCTGTTTGCAGAAAATTCTTAAAGTGGTCTGCATGACCGATCCAGGGTGTACCTGTAACACTGAGACCCGGGTTGGCACTTCTTGCGATCAGATCGGCAGCCTGGTAGCCTGTGCCCGCCGGGCCATCAAACTGGTTAACCAGCAAGCTGGGATCAAAACGTAAACCCCAGTTAGGGATATTGTTCTCGCTGGATCCACCGCCATTACCATAAGCGTACACATTGGGTGTACCTGATAAGGGATAGGCATTGATACCGGCGCCATACTCATTCTGTAAACGGGGTAATTTCAGGGGTGATTCAAATGTGGTGGTTGACTGGTAACTCACGCCGGTCATACCTTTTTCTACCACACTTTTCTTGGTGGTCAGCACCACGGCACCATTGGCAGCCCTTGAACCATATAATGCGGCAGCAGTGGAACCTTTCAGAACCGTAATTTTTGAGATATCATTCGGATTGATTTCTGCAGCACCATTGCCCCAGTCTACTTCCGCCCAGATACCCTGAGAGGAAGAGTTCTCGATGGCGTTGTTGAAAAATGTTTCATTGTTGATCGGCACACCATCCACTACAAACAAAGGCTGGTTGGTACCGTTAAACGAATTTTCTCCCCTGATAACGATCCGGGAAGTTGATCCCACACCGGCACCACCGTTGGTGATATAGACACCGGCGATTTTCGCATTCAGGTTATTGATCAGGTTGGGATCCTGCGCCTGGGTGAACTGTTTGGTATTCACGGATTGAACCGCATAACCCAGCGCCTTGGATTGTTTTCCGATACCCAGGGCAGTTACCACCACTTCATTCAAAGACTTGCTTTCTTTCTGCATCAGGATGACCAGGTTTGTTTTCCCGGCAACCTTTTCAGACTGGATAGCATAACCCAGAGAAGTGATCATCAGGCTGCTGTTATCCGGGGCACTGATGGTAAAATTACCGCCACCATCTGTGATGGTTCCTTTCACGCCATTTCCAACGGTTACAGAAGCGCCGGCTACAGGGGACTTATCCTGTTCATCCAGCACTTTTCCTTTGATGACTTTTACGGTTTGCGCAGACACCGATAACTGAATACAAAACGCACTCAATAAGAGACAGACAACCTTTACAGGTTTGTACAAAATTCGCATATAATTTTTTTTGGTGTAAACAAGTGAGAACAAAACAATAACCCGGTGGGTTAATCAGCGATCAGCCAAAAGCCAATCATAGCCGGAGGGTCCTGTTTGACAGAAAGAGAGCAGGGGTAAACAAGTGATGGGAAACAGACTTCAGGTATAGTGCGTCTGCATCAGAAAGCGCCTCCGCTGAAGTGTGTGCCTGATCTGAAAGAGATGAATGAAAATCCCGCGAATGATCCGAATCCGAATCATCATCAGAATCTATATCCGCATCCTCCATCAACTGTGTATTTGCAGCTTGAAGTTGGGCATGATCCTGGTTGGCACCCTTGATGAGGGCAGACAACCCGGATGATAAGGTAACAGCCGATCTCCCCTGACCCACTGAAGGTAATACCAGGCTAAGCAGGAATAAGAGGGAGGCCAATATGGGCAGTTGTCTTTTCATTCAGTTAATGAAATGCAAAACTATCCAAGTGCCTCCTTACAAGCGATTTATCTATGTTACCAAATTGTAAACATAGTGTTACCTCAATGTAAATTGAATGGGTTTAGGCATGCAATTGCTATTTTCAGGAGATGGTAAGCAGTACCCGCCTCATGGATTTTATAGGAAACAGTGTTCCTCCGATCGAAACCGTTTCTATTATCGCGGGTGTTTATTTGAAAGAATGTTTCCACCCCGACCTGCCTGGCTGGCCCTGGTCTATGGCATCAGATGCCTGGTAAACGCCAACGCCTGGTTTTGGAAAATATCCTGATGAATACCACCAGACAAACACAGATAAAAAGACCCAGGTTATATTCCACACCTCCCCTTTTCATGAATATATAGCTGACTCCTCCCATGGCACAGGCGGTCGCGTACAACTCCCCTCTTTTCAACAGATCCGGTTTTTCACCACAAAGGATATCCGCCAACAATCCGCCAAAAGTTGCTGTAATCACGCCCATCAATACCGCATAACCTTCATTCAGTCCGAACGAACTGCTTCTTTCGATACCTGCTGCAGTAAACATGCCCAGCCCGATGGCATCGGTAAAAAAAATGGTTTTCCGGAAACGGATCTGGTTGGTTTTGAAAAATGAGACAATGATCACGGCACCGATTACCAGTGCCAGTGCGATATAATCGTTCACCCAGTTAACCGGGTGTGCCCCAATCAGCAGATCACGGATGGTTCCTCCTCCATAGGCTGTGGCAAATGCAATTACTGCAGCACCAAAGATATCCATCTGGTGTGTCCTTGCTTTAAGGGCACCGGTTACGGCAAAGACGAAAATACCTATGTACAATAATACTTGAATCAGGTTCATCCTACAAAATACAAAATCGCCGGCAAGGGTAGAGACTTTCCTTACATCCGGCGCCATCACTTACCTTTGCAGCAAACCTGCCATTATGTACCAGACAATTACCACTTCCCTCGAAAATGCGATCTGTCTTATCACCATTTCAAGACCCGAAAAATTAAATGCACTCAATAAACAGGTCTTTTCCGATCTGAATGCAGTACTGGATGAAGTGTATCGAAACAAAGAAATCCGTTCGGCAATTATTACCGGGTCAGGTCCGAAAGCATTTGTGGCAGGTGCGGATATCAGCGAATTTTCCGATCTGACAAAAGAAGAGAGCATGGCATTGGCCAAAGCCGGTCAGGATACTTTTTTCCGGATCGAAAGATCACCCAAACCGATTATTGCCTGTGTCAACGGGTTCGCCCTGGGAGGTGGCTGCGAACTTGCGATGAGCTGTCATTTCCGTATTGCATCAGAAAACGCCAGATTTGGCCAGCCCGAAGTAAACCTGGGCCTGGTACCGGGTTATGGTGGTACACAAAGACTGGTACAGCTTATTGGAAAAGGGCGTGCCATCGAATTACTGATCAGCGGAAATATGATCGATGCCCATACGGCTTTACAATATGGCCTGGTCAACCAGGTTGTAAGCCAGGAAGAATTGTTGACAAAGGCAAAATCCATACTCGAACTCATCCATACCAAAGCGCCCATTGCAGTAGCCAAATGTATTGAGTCGGCCAATGCGGTTTTTGATGAGAATCTGGATGGTTATGCGGTGGAAGTGGCCGCTTTTGGCCATTGTTTCAACACAAAAGACAGGGTGGAAGGCACAACCGCATTCCTGGAAAAAAGAAAAGCTGATTTTACCGGAGCGTAACATCAGCCATCTATCCTTTTGCGGCCAAAGGTTTAGGGGTGAAAAAACATACTGCCTGGTGGAGAAATCCAGGCCCCACCCATACGCCGATATTGCATGGATAAACCATTACCCCCACCCGAATCAAAATACCTGAGCTGGAATGAATGGTATCCTTTCTCCAATAGACAGCGACCTGTTTTTTCTTCCTGCCCGTGATTGCCATCATTATTCACCACCTCGGTATCATCGATTGTTAGAATACTTCCATCATCACTGGTAGTGGCAAATTCATAACCCCCCGTTGCCGGTATCCGGATATAACCCGTAAAAACCAATCCAAAACGGTCGGGCCGCTGTTTTAGTGCAACGGAAACCTGGTCTGTAACGCCTGTCTTTACCGGTTGCAATGAACCGAGAATTTTCATGTTCATCCGATCGGATTCATAATAACGGTAAGCCAATCCTTTTTGCAAGTTGCCGGGTTTAACCGCTTTCATCATTTCCAATCCAACAATACTGGCTGTTGCCGTATCACTGGGGATCGCATCGGCAGACCGAAAAGCCATGGCCCTGATCAGTGCATTTCCTTTTACGGTAAATGGCCCGGTATATTCCTTAGTTTCCAACTGGGCATTTGTCTGTAGGCTAAACTGAATCTTTGCGCCGGGATCTGCATCGGTTATAGTAACCGTTGCAGCAGAAAGATCGGGTTCATAAGCGATATTCATTTGCGGCTTATGAACAAAGGCGCCAAAATTCCCGATCTCAACCGCATAGGCATAGGGCGCTTTGATCTTATTCGGATCATAGTCGGGTAGCATGATCACCAGGTTGTCACCAACGATATCATATTTCAGCTTTTCACCGGTCGATAAAAAATGAATGTCGCCCCGGTAGCCCGATACCGGCATGTTTTTGAGAACCAGTTTTTTATTGGAAGGATAACGGGGGAATACGGCATAGAGATTATTTTTTGCCGCATTATAAGTATAAAATACTTCCTTAACAGCAAAGCCCGGTTCGGGATCCACGGTCAGTTTCATCATGATATCTTCTCCTTTCTTCGCCTTGTAATCCTGTCTGCCTTCCGTCCACTGACTCACCCTTTTCCATCTTTCTGTACCATAGATGGCGGCCCCGTTGATTTTTAACCAGTCTCCGATCTGCAACAACCTTTCTTCCATGATCGGAGGAATTTTACCATGTTCATCCGGACCGATATCCAATAAGAAATTACCCCCCCTGCTTACCTTATCCAACAGATGATAAACCAGCGATTGGGTGGAATTATAATCCCATGCGTCCTCTTCCCGGTTATAGCCATAGGAATACCCCATCCCCCTGCTTTCTTCCCAGGCATGGTTCTCAAAATCCAGATCCGGCTGGTATTCCGGCGTGTACACAGAACCATGTTTAAAACGCAG
>JAGWTX010000633.1 GCA_028875955.1 Bacteroidota bacterium
TAATTTGGTTTTTTTGAGACGGTATCTTTGGGAGAGGTAATCCTCCCTTTCTACCGTTCACTGCCGAGTTGTGATTGATACAAGAAAATTATTCCAGATGAAAAAAATGCTTTTTGGGTTATCCATATTGGCTTCCCTAGGATTTTCCTGTAGTAAAAAAACAGATGGGTCCGGCTCCGCTGCTTCAACAGCACCTTCCAATCTAACCCTGACAGGTACAGTGCGTCCGGATAGCAGCGGGAATGTTGATTTTGCAGCCCATGCAACCAATGCGGCTGTTTATACATTTGATTTTGGTAACAGTGTTACACAGGTAAGTGCAACAGGAACCCTGACCTATAAATATCCCGTTTCGGGGGTATATACCGTAACCGTTGTGGCCAAAAGCGCTTCCGGACAAACCCTGTCCCAATCCATTACCCTTTCTGTGTCGGTAGTACTAAAGCTGGTATGGTCAGATGAATTTGATGCAGCGGGAGCACCTGACCCTTCCAAATGGGGTTATGATCTTGGAACAGGCAATGGATGGGGAAACAATGAACTGGAATACTATACCAACAGGTCGGATAATGTTACGGTTTCCGGCGGGACCTTACAAATCATTGCGAAAAGGGAAAACTATAATGGAAGCGCTTTCACTTCTGCCAGGTTACTGACAAAGGGAAAGTATTCTTTCAAATATGGACGTATTGATGTTAGGGCAAAATTGCCGGAAGGAGTCGGAACCTGGCCCGCGATCTGGATGCTGGGTGATAATATTGCAACAGCCGGATGGCCTGCCTGTGGTGAAGTGGATATCATGGAACACGTAGGAAAACGACTGAATGTGATCTATGGAACCTTGCATCATCCGGGCCATTCAGGCGCAAACGGAGATGGCAGCACTACCACGGTATCAACGGCGACTTCCGCATTTCATATCTATTCCACAGAATGGAATGCAAATACCATTCGTTTCCTGGTGGATGGATCACCCTTCTATACATTTTCCAATAACAGCAGCCTGCCCTTTAATCAATCTTTTTTTATCATCCTAAATATAGCCATGGGAGGGGATTTCGGTGGAGCCGTCGACCCCGCCTTTACATCCGGCACCATGGAAGTAGATTATGTACGTGTGTATCAATGATCTTGCCTGCAAGTGTCAGGATGTTTACCATAAGCCTGAGCATATTTCTGAAATCAGGGTGATGGATAACACCACAGGTCCGGCTAACGTTAACGATGCGTTTCTCGCAGTAAAATGGAAAATATGTGCAACCCCAATCCAATGATCAGAATCCTGGTCTTTCCTGTTTTGTTGATGATTCCTTTTTTATTGTGTAGTCAGTCAAAACAACGGCAATTAATATGGTTTGATGAATTCAATTACCAGGGATTACCCGATAGCAGTAAATGGGGTTTTGAAACAGGCGGTGACGGATGGGGTAACCATGAGTTGCAATATTATACCGGCAAGGAAGGGAATAATGCAATAGTTGCGAACGGGGTTTTGAAGATCACTGCCCGTAATCAGGTAGTCGGCAATAACCGGTTTACTTCTGCCAGGTTGGTTACGCGTGGAAAAGTTGATTTTACGTACGGAAAAATTGAGATAAGGGCCAAACTGCCAGCAGGCAAAGGCTTATGGCCGGCTATCTGGATGTTGGGTTCCAATATCGGACAGATCCCCTGGCCTGCCTGCGGCGAAATTGATATCATGGAACATGTGGGTTATCTCAAGGACAGTGTATTCGGAACGATTCATACCGAAGCGTATAACCACAGGAAGGGAACCCAGAAAGGCAATTCCTTATTTGTAAAAGATCTGTATGATTCGTTTCATAAGTATGCTATTGAATGGACACCGGATTCCATTCAGTTCCTGATGGATGATAAAGTGTATTATTCCTTTCAAAACAGGAAACTCAGTTCAAAGGAATGGCCTTTTAGCCAACCGTTTTTCCTTATTTTTAA
>JAGWTX010000044.1 GCA_028875955.1 Bacteroidota bacterium
AAGTGAGTTATGTCTGTCCGGGTTTCGAGGAAGACCGTTTCCGGGAAATGCTCAAAATCGGCAAGAAAGTATATGTATGGCAGGAAGATGAAAGCCCTTATCAACGGGTAGCCATGGCTTTACAGGATGCCGGTATCCGTACGGGTAATATTGGTATGGAGGAAAGACTGCGGTTTTTTATTCTTGATGGAATCCGCAAGGAAGCATCCCATTTGAATTATGTAAGCGGGGATCCGATTTCCATCCCCTGCCGGATGTTTAAATCACCTGCAGAAATCGCCCTGATGCAGAAAGCCACCCAGATCACATTAGCCGCCATGCAGAAAGGCGTGGAAAGTTTGCATGAAGGGATGTCGCCCGGCGAATTTGCCGCTGTTGTTACCAAGGCGCACCGGGAAATGGGTGCCGAACCCGATTTTGCCATGGCCAATTTTGCAGAAGCTTCCGCACTGCCGCATGGAAGTATCAAACCCCAGAAATTAAAAAAAGGAGATGTGGTGTTAATGGATTGCGGTTGCCGGGTAGAAGGCTATTCTTCCGATATCAGCAGAACCATTGTGTTTGGCGCAGCGCCCACCAAAAGACAATTGGAGATCTGGAACCTGGAGAAAGAGGCGCAGGCTGCCGGTTTCGCAGCAGCCAAAATTGGCGATCCCTGTGAAAACGTAGATTTTGCCGCCCGGAAAGTGTTGATAGATGCAGGTTTTGGTCCCGGTTATCAATTACCCGGTCTGCCACATAGAACCGGACATGGTATTGGTATGGATGGACATGAATGGGGTAATATGGTAAAAGGAAACAAACAACCGATCCAGCCGGGTATGTGTTTTAGTGTTGAACCCACAATATCCATACCGGGTGAATTTGGGGTCAGGCTGGAAGATTGTGCCCATATAACAGAAAGCGGCGCCCGCTGGTTTTCAGAACCCAGCACCTCCATTGATAAACCCTTTACCTAAATGAATATTCAGGAAAACTGATTCAATGACCTGATGCGGTGAAGTAAAATTCTCCAACGCATCAGGTCTTTTTTTTAGCGGAGTTTTGATAAGGCTTCCTCCAGTTTGGACAGCATTTCCGGAATGGATTCTTTGTGACAGGTACCCACACTCAAACGGTACCAGGGACTTTTACTTCCGCCACCGAATGCTGAGAAAGGTACCACCGCCAGTTTGGCTTCTCCCAGGATATAGGAGGTAACATCTGATTGTGTGTTTAATTGAGATCCCTCTGCAGTGGTTAAACCGGTAAGATCCAGTTGTATGGTCAGGTAGATCGCGGCCTGGGGTGTGATTGAATCCACCCGGTAACCCTTTGTCTTCAGTGCCATAAAACCTTCATGTATCGTGCGAAGCCGGAAAGAAATTTCGGTTTTGAAGTTGGTTAGAAACTGAGAGATGGACTCTTTCTCCAGTAAGTATTTGGCAACGGCTTTCTGTTCGGCCATGGGGGCCCAGGCACCCAGGTGACTCAAAATCGCTTTCATTTTCTGTATCACAAATTCCGGTCCCATCGACCAGCCCACGCGGACACCCGTTGCAGCAAATGACTTCGAAATGCCATCTACAAAAATGGTATAGGCTTTCATTTCGGGTCTGAGTGATACCGGGTTTTCGTGCCGGGTTTCTCCATAAGTGAGTGTCCAGTACATCTGGTCAAACATCAGGTAAAGTTTTTTCTCCTCATCCCCTCTCTGTTTATTTTCTTCCAGTATCAGGTCACAGATTTCAGTCAGCACTGATTTGGATAATGTAGTTCCGGTAGGGTTTTGCGGTGTACACAGACAGATGAGGGTAGCACCCTTTATGTTTTTTTGGATATCGGCCGCGGTAGGCATGAAATCATTCTCTGGCGTGCACTCGATCAGACAATGTTCGCCTTCGTTCATGTGTACATAGTGGTTATTGTTCCAGGAAGGAACACCATAGATCACTTTGTCTCCCTTGTCAACAATGGCTTTAAAAATGGTATAGATCAGGGGTCTTCCTCCGGAAGCGATCTGTATTTCATTGGGTGCATAATCCAGTCCTTCCCATTCCTTGATAAACCGGCTGACAGATTTGCGAAGATCCAGTACACCCTCTGCTGCGGGATAATTGGTGTTGTGCTGCTGATAGGATTCAATGATCAGTTTTTCGAGTTCAGCAGGTATCGGGAAAACGGATGGATCGAAATCACCGATGGTCAGATTATATATTTTTTCTCCGTTACGGATACGTTCACTAATGGCATTTCCCAGTTTTACGATCTCACTTCCTACCAGGGTCCCGGCCAGATGGCTAAGTTTGGGTTGACTCATATGATTCCTTATTTGGCCGCAAAAATACAGGAATGCTGAAAGGTCTTTTGAAAAAACTTACACTGATTAGTTTTTATGGCAGAATAATGACAATAAAACCGGGCTGCTAAAACAAAAAAAAGAGCCATACATAACGTATGACTCTTTTTTATCTTTCAACTTATTGACGGACGATTCAAACCTTATTCAATATCCTTGTAATCCTTAAACAGCTTTACCGGGGTGGTTTCTGCCAGACTGCGGTATTGTTTCCAGTCGCCATCAAAAAACCGGTTGGCTTTCTGCAATACGTCTGCCACCATGTTTTCTGCATCCTTTATCAACCTGTCTGCTTCTGCGCCGGGAACGATTTCTTTCCCTGTCACATAATAACTGGCTTCAAACAACACACTGGTTACGGTTGTCTGGGGAACATTTCCATAACCCTGTTTGAGCTGAGGTTTACCGGTCAGGTCTTCCCGGATGGCTTTGATCTGCTCTTCCATTTTCTTGCCCAGTTTGCGTAAGGTATCCGCCTGCTTTTTCTCCATATCCTTCAGGTTGGCGTTGATTTTTTTGATGATCTCATCCGCTTCGGATAGGCGATCGGTCAGGGTTACGATCTTTGTGGTGCTTTTATCGATTCTTGCCATGGTTGCCCGGATCGCGTCACGGACTTCTTTGCGTACGGGTGCATAGGGATCATCATTGACGGTTACATAAGTGCTGTCGGAAAGATTTTTCCCAACCGACATGACAACTTTGTACACTCCCGGATCAACGGGTAATCCCGGAGGTTCGTTTTCGCTTCTGCCTCCGCCACCTCTGCCTCCACGGCCAAAGGAAATCCGGCGTATACCTTTGCCTTCCATTCCCCAGTAAAAACGGTTGTAACCGCTATCGGTTTTTATCTTCAGGGTTCTCACCTGTTCATTTCCCGAATTGTAAATCTTTACCACCATGGTATCAGACAGCTTTTTCTTTCCTGTATCTGAAGTGGTTTTGTTCAGGTAGAAACCCAGTTCCGCACCTGTTCTTTTGTTCTCACCTTCATAACTGCCCCAGGTACTGTATTCGATACCGGTGGGGTTTTTGATTCTTGCCTGGTATGCGGTTGGCGCGGCAAAGGCGGTTAGTTTATTGGTGAAGGGCATTCCCTTGTTGGCGGCAATCCTGCGGAGCGGACGGATATCATCGAGTATCCAGATGGCTCTTCCAAAAGTAGCAATCACCAGGTCGGCTTCCCTTTCCTGGATTGCCATATCGTAGGTGGATACGGAAGGATAGTCGTTCTTGAATTGCTGGTAAGTTGTTCCATTGTCAAAACTGATCCAGAGACCCTGTTCCGTTCCCACAAAGATCAGGTTGGGTTCTACGGGATCCTGCTGCAGGCAAAGGGCGTAGCCTTTTACTTTCTTTTCATCCACGATCCTGGTCCAGGTTTTTCCGAAATCCGTTGTACGGAAAATATAAGGCTTCATATCACCGCGGCGATAATCATTGGCAATCACAAATGCCTCACCTGCCGAATAACGGGATGCGCGGATTTGTGGTACCCAGGCACCGATGGGCATTCCGGGAATCTTACCCCTGAAATTGGTCCAGGTTTTTCCGCCATCTGTGGTCAGCTGAACATTTCCGTCGTCGGTACTTGCCCAGATCACACCCTGTTGTTTGGGTGAGGGTTCAATACTGATCACGGTGCAATAGTTTTCGGCACCCGTAATATCAATGGAAATACCTCCGTTGTTTGTCTGGTCGATCTTCGCACTGTCATTGGTGGTCAGATCCGGAGAAATGATTTCCCAGGAGGCTCCCTTATTGGTGCTTTTGTTTACGAACTGACTGCCAAAATAAATGGTGGATTTGTCAAAAGGATCCTGTGCGATGGCAGAGTTCCAGTTAAAACGCATTCTTGTTTTGAGATCGGGTCTGGGCGGACGGATACTCCATTCTTCCCCTGTGGCAATATTGTATCGGTTTACGCTTCCTCCTTGGCTCATGGAATAGACCCAGTTGGGATCTTCCGGATCAGACATCACATCAAATCCGTCACCGCCATTCACATCCTGCCAGAAAGCGTTCTTAATTCCGCTTCTCACCCAGGCATAGGCGGGCCCGAACCAGCTGCCATTGTCCTGTAAACCTCCCATCACATGATAGGGAAGCTGGTTGTCTACATTGATATGATAGAATTGTCCCAGTGGCAATTTCTCATCAAACTGCCAGGTTCTGCCCCGGTCGCGGGTGATGCCGATACCGCCATCATTCCCGTCAATGATAAAATTGGGGTCATTGGGGTTGATCCACCAGGCATGGTGATCAGGGTGTATCCCGCTGTAGGGGATTACCACTGCATCAAAACGCTTACCCCCATCTTCACTCATATGGATCATCTGGTTGATATTGTAAACCCGGTTTTCATTTTTCGGATCAACCGCTATGTCCTGGAAATAAAATGCCCGGCTGGTTACCACACTATTATCGCTGTTGATGAGTTCCCATTTCACACCACCGTCATCAGAACGGTAGAGACCATTCTTGGTTGCTTCCACCATGGCATAGATGCGGTTGGGTTGACTGCGGCTGATGGCAATACCGATACGTCCGTAAACGCCATCGGCCAAACCATCTTCCTTACCTAATTTCTTAAAGGTTTTTCCTGCATCATAAGTGATGTATAATCCACTGCCGGCACCGCCCCCCTTGAGACTCCAGGGGGTACGCTGGTGCTGGTACATGTTTACGAGTAATTTGTTGTGGTTGGTAGGGTCCATGACCATGTCGCCAACGCCACTGGTATCATTGGTATGTAGGATGAGCTTCCAGGTTTCACCGCCATCGGTGGTTTTATACAGACCTCTTTCCGGATGGGGTGAAAAGGGATTCCCCATGACGCCTGCATACACGATATCCGGATTGTCCGGATCGATGATGATCCGGTGGATATTCCTTGTTTTTTGCAGACCCATGCATTTCCAGGTGTTGCCGCCATCAAGACTTTTATAGATCCCTTCACCCAGGCTGACCGAGTTTCTGGGATTACCTTCCCCGGTACCGGCCCATACCACGCTGGGGTTGCTTTGTGTGATGGCAACAGAACCGATATTCATGATCGGCTGTTTATCAAACATGGGTGTCCAGCTGGCGCCCCCATTCACGGTTTTCCAGACACCGCCGCTGGCAGTACCCAGGAAAATAATATCCGGGTTTGCCCAAACAGCATCAATGGAAGTGACCCTTCCACTCATACCGGCCGGTCCGATATTACGGGGTTTCAGGTTTGTATACTCTTTGGAAAGATCTACCTGTTGCGAGAATGCGGATG
This sequence comes from Bacteroidota bacterium, assembly GCA_028875955.1. Classification (GTDB taxonomy): domain Bacteria; phylum Bacteroidota; class Bacteroidia; order Chitinophagales; family Chitinophagaceae; genus Sediminibacterium. The sequence goes on from JAGWTX010000044.1 coordinate 5,607, forward strand.
CTAACAATAGCATACAGGCAGAAAAAAGGGAGGCTCTTCTCATAGCATATATAGTTTTGGGATGGGTAAATTCAGTAATTATCTGCCTTCTACCAAAACTTATGTATGAATGGCTGGGGGGGACATAAAAAAAAGTCAATACAGGATCTAATTTGCTTCGATCCGGTATTGACTTGCACCTGTTGAATAGGTCCGATGTGCTTAGTGTTTTCCTTCCGCATCATATTTTTTGCCGGCTGCCTGTGCTTTTTCAAAGTCGAGCACAACGCCGTTGATGCAGTAACGTAGACCGGTGGGAGGAGGCCCGTCATCAAATACATGCCCCAGATGCGATTTACACCTGCCGCATTCCACTTCGGTTCTGGTCATGCCCAGTGAATTATCGGGCAGATAGATGATCGAATTCTTGCTGATGGGTTCATAAAAACTGGGCCAGCCACAACCGCTTTCAAATTTTGCATCGCTTTTAAACAGGGGGTTGCCACATACGGCACAATAAAAAGTGCCCACGTCTTTCAGGGTCTCAAGGGGAGAGGTAAAAGGACGTTCTGTGCCCTTTTGTCTGGCGATGTAATAGAGTTCCGGTGACAATTGTTTCTTCCAGTCTTCCTCTTTCATTACCACTTTATCGGTAGCAGTATGTGAATAGATCGGGTTTTTTGCGTGGGTGGAGTCCATAGTTTGGGGTTTCTTTTGATTGTTTTGTGTGTAGCAGCTTTGTCCGATCACGGAAAAAAGCAGCAATGTGAGCAATGTCTTCATATTAAGATAATTTAAATTCATTATTTTTTTGCGTTTTAGCATGTAAAGAATTCATCTCTATAGACGAAAACTGCTCTTTATACTTACAATTTATTCATTTTTAAGGTTTTCGCTTTATGTTAAATGTTTTTTAAAGTCTAGGCCTTATATTTGTCCTTCACGCAAGGTTTGTAAGTACATGTTTAATATTATTCTGTTTGGACCTCCGGGCAGTGGGAAAGGTACACAAAGCGAGAAACTGATCGCAACGTACGGATTAATACACTTATCTACCGGAGATCTGTTACGAAGTGAAATTTCCCGGAAAACGCCCTTAGGACTGGAAGCAAAAAGCATCATGGACAGCGGGCAATTGGTGCCTGATGAAGTGGTTGTCGGAATGATCAGTTCTGCACTGGATGCCAACCCGGTTGCCAAGGGGTTTCTATTTGACGGTTTCCCCCGTACAGTTGCACAGAGTGAAGCACTGGATAAATTACTGGCACTTAAAAAAACAACGATCGGAATTGTATTGGCACTGGAAGTTAGTGAGGAAGAACTGGTACATCGTTTGCTGAACAGAGGGTTAACCAGTGGAAGAAGTGATGATACCAATGAAGCCGTTATCAGGGCCAGGATTATTGAATACCAGAATAAGACATCGGTTGTAGCAGATTATTACAGCAAAGCAGGAAAAGTGGTTTCTGTAAAGGGAGAAGGTACGGTTGACCAGATTTTTGCCTCGCTTTGCAGCGAAATTGATAAACGGATGTCTATTTAAGTAATTGTAAAGAGTTTTACAACCAACAACCAACTGCGATCCCGCCTATATGGCGGGATTTTTGTTTCCCCGGGGCCATCCTCAAATACCTATCTTTATTTCAAACCGGCAACATGACCGAACAACAAAAGGATTTCCTGCAAAACAACCTGGTCCCGCTATTGCAAACCCTTTCTCCCGGTCAGAAAGGGAACTGGGGTAAAATGGATGCACAGCAGATGGTGGAACACCTGGCAGATATTTTCCGGGTGGCCAATGGTGCCATCGTTCTGCCCCTGATGAATAAGGATCCTGAAAAGCTGGCCCAGGCACGTACATTTCTGATGTCCGATGCATTCTTTCAGCAAAATACAAGGGTTCCGGTGATGCCGGAAGAACCCCGTCCCTATGGTTGCGCCAGTATACAGGAAGCCATTCAAAACATGGCTTATGAATGCGACCAGGTATTCACTGTTTACCAGTCTGATCCCGCACTGACACTGATGCATCCCATGTTTGGTCCGTTGGATTATACTATGCAAATCCATTATCTCCACAAACATATCCATCACCATCTCCGGCAATTCGGCCTGGTGAATTAAAGTTGGATTTGGATACCCATAAAAACCTACCAATCGTTAGCTTTGTTGCCTTATCAAACAAAGTGTATGCTTGCATTAGAGAATTATATTTTGGGCAGCTGGCGAAAAGGCGAAGGTGACGGACAGGTTTTATACCATGCGGTTACCGGTGAACCCATCGTGACCGCTTCCACCAAAGGGGTTGACTTCGAAGCGGTATTGAACTACGCACGTAAAACCGGAAACCCGGCATTGCGTAAGATGAGTTTTCATGAACGCGGGCTGATGCTGCGCGCCCTGGCCTTACACCTCAGGGAACACCTCGACAGATTTTATACGATCAGTTACCAGACCGGTGCCACCAAAGCGGACAGCTGGGTGGATATTGAAGGAGGTATCGGCAACCTGTTCTCTTATGCATCTCTACGCAGAAAACTACCCGATACCCCATTTTGCCTGGATGGTGAAAATCATCCGTTGGGCAAAGCCAATACTTTTATGGGGCATCATTTACTGATTCCCAAGGAGGGAGTGGCCGTTCATATCAATGCATTTAATTTTCCCGTCTGGGGTATGCTGGAAAAGATTGCCGTTAATCTTTTAGCGGGTATGCCGGCTGTTGTAAAACCCGCAACCGTTACCTCCTTTCTTACTGAAGCTGTCGTTAAAGAAATCGTGGCTTCGGGCATCTTACCCGATGGTGCCCTGCAACTGATCTGTGGCAGCGCCGGCGATCTGCTTAGCCATATTGGATCACAGGATGTGGTAACGTTTACCGGATCAGCCAAAACGGGTTTGCTGTTGAAATCGGGCAAACGCATTCTCGAGGAAAATGTGCCATTCACCATGGAAGCGGACTCACTCAATAGCATCGTATTGGGAGCAGATGTTGAACCCGGTATGGCTGAATGGGATTTGTTTATCAAGGAAGTGAGAAAGGAAATGACTACCAAATGCGGACAGAAATGCACGGCCATCCGGCGGATCTTTGTGCCCGAAAATAAAATGGAAGCTGTTCAGCAATCCCTTTCCAAAGCACTTGCCCAAACGGTGATTGGTAATCCCTTACACGAAAAGGTCCGGATGGGATCGCTTGCCGGTGAAACGCAAAGAAAAGAAGTCAGGGAACAGGTGCAAAAACTCCTGGCATCCTCACAGATCATTTATGGATCGCTCGATAGTGTGGAACTGACGGATGCAGACAATACAAAAGGTGCTTTTATCAGTCCTATCTTATTATTCAACCAGGATCCGCATAACAGCAGCGAAGTGCATGAGGTGGAAGCGTTTGGTCCTGTTGCAACCCTTATGTCCTATTCTTCACTGGAAGAAGCCATCTCACTCGTCAAGAAAGGGAAAGGTTCACTGGTAAGTTCCATCGTAACAGCGGATACCTCCCTGGCCAATGAATATGTATTAGGCGCAGGCATGTACCATGGCCGGATATTGATTCTGAATCAACAATGCGCCAAGGAAAGTACTGGTCATGGTTCCCCTTTACCCCTGTTGGTTCATGGAGGACCCGGCAGAGCGGGGGGAGGAGAAGAAATGGGCGGTCTCAGGGGCATAAAACATTATATGCAAAGGGTGGCCATCCAGGGTTCGCCGGATATGATCACAGCGGTTAGCAAAGTATACCAGCCGGGTGCGACAGGAAACCTGGATACCATTCACCCCTTTAAAAAATATTTTGAAGAACTGGCCATCGGTGATCAGCTGATGACGGAAAAGCGACTGATTACCGCGGAAGACATTAACCGTTTTGCTGACCTGAGCGGTGATCATTTTTATGCGCATCTCAGCCAGACTGATTTTACAGGAACCATGTTTGAAAAACAGGTAGCTCATGGATATTTTATCATGAGCGCTGCAGCCGGGCTTTTTGTTGACAGTTATGAGAAAAACCCGGTTCTCCTGAACTATGGGATAGATGAACTCAGGTTTACCAAACCCGTTTACCCCGGCAGTGAGATAAGGGTGCGGTTTACCTGTAAGGAAAAGATCCGACAGGAGAAAAAAGAACCTGCCGACATCAACAAAGGGATCGTCAAATGGCTGGTGGAGATCCTGGACGAAATGGACGAAATCGTAGGGATCGCTACCATTCTGACAATGGTTGAAAGAAAGGATTGATAGAAGAAGAACGAAGAAAAAAAGTGCGGCCGATGTTTGGAAATCCCTTGTTTTTGTAGGCTTCCCTTTTACGGGTCCAAAGTATAACAAAGCGGTCTCCTGCTTTGAAAGACACTTTTTTTCTTCGTTTTTCTTTTAGCTAAATGCTTCGGGGTGCATGCAGGTTTAAATTCGGAGCTAAAGGGATCGATAGAAGAAGAACGAAGAAAAGAAGTGCGGTCGA
>JAGWTX010000634.1 GCA_028875955.1 Bacteroidota bacterium
GCTTTCAATGAAAAACAGGTTTGTCTGTTACATGGTGTGACGGCCAGCGGAAAGACAGAAATCTATACCAAACTTATTGAAGAAAATATCCTGTCGGGTAAGCAGGTATTATATATGCTGCCGGAGATTGCGCTTACCTCTCAGATCATCCGCAGACTGCAGAAACATTTTGGTGGGTATATCGCCATCTACCATTCGAAATTCAATCCCAATGAAAGGGTGGAAATATGGAATAAAGTAAAGACAGGCGAAACCAAAGTTGTACTGGGTGCCAGGTCCTCATTGTTTCTCCCGTTCAGGGATCTGGGTCTTATTATTGCTGATGAGGAACATGACGCATCCTACAAACAACAGGACCCTGCTCCCAGGTATCATGCAAGGGACGCCGCCATCTATTATGCTTCCTTGCATCAAGCGAAAATATTACTTGGAAGCGCCACACCTTCCATTGAAAGTTATTACAACTGTCTGCAGGGCAAGTACCGGTTGGTTGAGTTAATGGAAAGATATGGTGAAGTAGCGTTACCGGAGATCACCCTTATCGACCTGAAAAAAGCAGGCGGCAGGAATGCAGCCAAAACAGCGTTTACACCGGAACTGCTAACCGCCATCGAACAATCCCTCGAGGAAAAAAAACAGATCATCCTTTTCCAGAATCGAAGAGGATATTCCCCTTATTTCATATGTCAAACCTGTGGCTGGATACCCCAATGTGAGTACTGCGATGTTACCCTCACCTATCATAAATCAAAAAACAAACTGGCCTGTCATTATTGTGGTACCACCTATCCCGTGATCCAGACCTGTGCAGCCTGTGGCAGCCATCAATTTCTGCAGAAAAATTTTGGTACTGAAAAAATAGAGGAGCTGATCGCAGAAGCTTTTCCGCAGATCCGGACAGCCCGAATGGATTATGACAGTGTAAAAGGGAAACACGATCATGATGCATTGATCAAATTATTTGAACAACACAGGGTGGATATACTGGTGGGAACCCAGATGGTCGTGAAGGGGCTTGATTTTGAAAATGTAAACCTGGTTGGCATCATTGATGCAGACGGTATTTTGAATTTTACGGATTTCAGGGTAAACGAAAGAGCCTTCCAACTGATGGAACAGGTGAGCGGCAGGGCGGGCAGAAAAGACGGGAAAGGGAAAGTAATGATCCAGGTTAGCAATATGAACCATCCGGTGTTGCAATATGTAAAAGAACACGACTACAAAAGTCTGTACCGGTTTGAAATAGCCAACCGCCAGCAATTCTCCTATCCGCCGTTTACCCGTTTAATTCAGATCATTTTTAAACACAAGGAAAAACATATTGCCGAAGAAGCAGCCCATATCATGATGCGGGGATTACAGGTGGACTTCAGTGGTCTCTGTAACGGACCAGCCCAACCTGTGGTTGACAGGGTCCGCAATCAATACATCTGGGAAATACTGGTGAAACTGCCCAGGGATGCCAACAGGATCCTTTTATGCAAAACAGTAATCCAGCAACAAATGGTCATCCTGCAAACCCATAAAAGATACCATAGTGTCCGCGTCATTCCGGATGTGGATCCCATATAAAACCTATGAACTACTCTGAAAACATATCCCTATTACCCTATAATAGTTTTGGCATTGAAGCTTATGCCAGGTATTTTGTCCGTTTTTCCACATTGGCAGCACTTACGGAAAGCCTGGATCATATAAGGTCCCAGGGACAAAGACCGGCATTGATTCTGGGTGGTGGCAGCAACCTCCTGCTCACCGGAAATATCCATGGATGGGTCTTAAAGAATGAGATCCGGGGCATGCAACTGGAATCGGAGGATGAAACCTATTATTATGTGCGTTGTCAGGCGGGAGAAAACTGGCATGCGTTTGTGCAGTTTTGTATCCACAGGGATTATGCCGGGCTCGAGAACCTGAGTCTGATACCGGGCAATACGGGCGCTTCC
>JAGWTX010000045.1 GCA_028875955.1 Bacteroidota bacterium
TCATATCATTTCCGGAAAGGTTTTTTTCAATACCGAAACCACGGTTTCCGGGAAGTAGGTATGTTCCAGCTGGTGTATTTTCTGGGCAAGTTTTTCGGGGGTGTCATCCGGTTCAATGATACAGGTAGTTTGAAAAATGGGTTTTCCCTCATCAAAATGCTCGTTTACATAATGGATGGTGATACCGCTTTCTTTTTCCTTTGCGGCAATCACGGATTCATGTACGCGCATGCCATACATCCCTTTACCGCCGTATTTGGGTAAAAGGGCGGGATGGATATTGATAATCCTGTCCGGATAGGCTTTGATAAGCGCATCTGGTATTTTCCAGAGAAAACCGGCCAACACGATAAAACGGATTTCATGGGCGGCTAATTCGCTCAGGTAGCTGTCTCCCCTGAAAAACCGCTCTTTTTCGATCAGCAGCGTCGGGATGCCTGCTGCAGCAGCGATGTGTAAGACGCCTGCTTCGGGTTTATTACATACGATGAGGGCAACCCGGATCACCGGATGATCCTTCAGGTATTGTATGATTTTTTCCGCATTCGACCCTGCGCCTGAAGCAAAAATGGCAATGGAGAGGGTTTGACGTTTGGCGTTTGGTGTTTGGGGTTCGGTTTTCACTTTTGACTTTTCACTTTTGACATCTTTCTGCAATATTCCCAGTTTCTGGAGCAATTTCCGTTCATATTTCCAGAAAAAGGCCCATTGACCCAAAAGAGCGCCATAGCCAAGCAGCAGGAACTGATAGCCAAATACCAACATTCCGATTCGTAACAGAACTTTCCAAAGCCAGAAGGTCTGGGCATCCATACCCAGCCAGGCGGTAAGATAGCGGGTGAAATAGGCGGTTGTCGTGCCTGTAAGGGCAAAAACAAGAAACAATACCCAGAACTGGCGGGTGCTAACTCCCCATTTTTGTTGCAGGCTGGTAAACATGGTTCAAAAATGGGATAAAATTCCGAGTAAATTTTAATGGTTTTTTAAAAGACCGGATTCTGTATCTATCTGTTGGAAAACCATGACACAATTGGATTCAGAAATGAAACAATCTCCTGAAACTCAATCCCGGCATGGATAAAAAAAAATATAAAAGCTGACGCATATGTCAGCCTCGTGTCATATTTTTGCAGCCGTTCACGGATATTTTTCCCCACCAAGAACCACAGTTTGTGAATATGATATCTTATAGACGTTTAGCCAAAACCATTTTCACCGGAACCATCTTATTCCTGAGTTTTACGCTGGGTACTACAGCAAATGCACAAGACGGAAAGACACTTTTCCAGACGAATTGTGCCTCCTGTCATGCCGTGCATAAAAAAGTAACCGGTCCTGCCCTGGCAGGTGTGGAAGACCGCTGGCCGGATAAGGCCAAATTGCATGCCTGGATCAAGAACAATGCAGCGGTACTGAAATCGGGAGATAAATATGCCAACGACCTGTACCTGGAGTACAATAAGACGGCAATGAACCTGTTTCCGACACTGAGTGACAAGGATATTGACGCTATCCTGGGTTATATCAAATCCGTACCAGCTCCCGGAGCCGGTGCAGCAGCCGGAGCAGGTATGAATCCAGCTGACGCCAAAAGCGCAGAAGGGGACAATACCTTATTATTCGGTATCCTGACCCTGATCCTGGCCGTAGTTGCCCTGATCCTGTTGCAGGTGAACGCCAATCTGAAAAAATTAGCGGATGACCGTGAAGGCCAGCCCGTTATCGAGCCGGTTCCTTTCTGGAGAAATAAGAGTTATATCGCCATGATTACGGTGGTATTGTTCATCATAGGCGGATACCTGACCTCCAAAGGAGCGCAGAATCTTGGTCGCAGCCAGGACTACCAACCCGTTCAACCCATCTTCTATTCACATAAGGTACACGCCGGTATCAACCAGATTAACTGCCAGTATTGTCATATCGGTGTTTACCAGGGTAAACAGGCTACCATCCCATCCGTTAATATCTGTATGAACTGTCATATGGCCATTAATGAGTATGCAGGCGAAAAACTCTATACCGAAGACGGTACAGAGGTAAATGGTACCGAAGAGATCAAAAAACTATACAAATACGCCGGTTTTGAACCCGGTCAGCCATGGGATGCTTCCAAAGCAAAACCCATCGAATGGGCACGTATCCATAACCTGCCCGACCACGTTTATTTTAACCACTCACAGCACGTAAAAGTGGGTAAGGTTCAGTGTCAGACCTGTCATGGTGAGATCCAGAAAATGGATGAGGTGAAACAATTTGCATCCCTGGGAATGGGCTGGTGTATCAATTGTCACCGTGAAACACAGGTACAATTCAAAGACAATGGGTTTTATAGTATCTATGAGAAATACCACCAGGATCTGAAATCAGGTAAAATCGATAGTACCAAAGGCATTACCGTTGAAAAGATCGGTGGAACTGAGTGTCAGAAATGTCACTATTGATCATAGGTTACAGATAGGTTGAAACCTGTAGGGGTTTTTATCCGATGCCCTAAATGAACCGGACAGTAATATTCGAAATCGTTATAAAGAAAGAGAGAATTTAAAAAGGCTATTCACCGTTTTCAAATTTTCAAATTCTCAAATTTTCAAATCAAGATAATGGAGCAAAAAAAGCACTGGCAAAGTTTTGGAGAGCTGAATCAGTCTGAAGCGTATCATAAAGACGTAAAGGATGAATTCAGAGAAGAACTACCTTTTGTTGCGGATGAAAGCAGCAGCTTTTTACAGGCAAAAGCCCCCCGTAGAGACTTTTTAAAGTATCTCGGTTTCAGTACTGCAGCTGCAGCTGTTGCGGCCAGCTGTGAAATGCCGATCAAAAGAGCGATTCCCTTCGCCAATAAACCCGAAGATGTTGTTCCGGGTAATGCGAAATTCTATGCCACCACTTATGTGCAGGACGGAGATGTGATCAGTGTGCTGGCTAAAGTGCGGGATGGACGCCCCATTAAGATTGAAGGAAATGAATTAAGCCCGTTGACCAAGGGAGGTACTTCTGCCCGTGCGCAGGCTTCTGTTCTGGATTTATATGATACGGCCCGTTTGCGTTTCCCAACCATCGACGGTAAGGAAACCACTTTTGAAGCCATTGATAAGGCTGTTGCCGGTGCCATGTCTGGTCCTGTGGTATTGCTCACCAGCACCATCACTTCACCTTCCACCAAAGAAGTCATTGCACAATTCCTGGCCAAAAATCCGGGTAGCCGCCACGTAACCTACGATGCGGTTTCCTATTCCGGCATGTTATTGGCCAATGAAGCAACTTATGGCAAAAGAGCCATCCCTTCCTATCATTTTGAGAATGCGAAAGCGATCGTCAGTATCGGAGCCGATTTTCTGGGAACCTGGATCAGTCCGGTGGAATTCTCCAGACAATATGCAACCGGTAAGAAAATAGATGAGAAGAAACCCGAAATGAGCAAGCACATTCATTTTGAAAGTGTACCCTCATTAACAGGTTCCAACGCTGATGAAAAATATTTGCACCGTCCTTCTGAAATGGGAGCGGTGGTATTATCCTTGCTGAATGTGATCAGTGGCCAGCATGTGACGGTTACCGATGAGAAACTGAAAACCGGTATCCAGAAAGCGGCCAAAGCCCTGCTGGATAACAAAGGCGCTGCCCTGGTGGTTTGCGGCAGCAATGATGTGAATATCCAGATTCTGGTAAATGCCATCAATGAAGCCATTGGCGCAGGTGGTAAAACCATCGACTGGTCTGTACCGGTAAACCATCGCCAGGGTATTGATGCGGATTTTGCCAAACTGGTAGCAGATATGAATGCAGGTGCCGTAGGTACCCTGCTCATACACGGTGCCAACCCGGCTTACAGCTGGTTTGCAGCCGATGCTTTCAAAACCGGTCTTGCCAAGGTAAAAACAACGGTATCCTTCAACAGTAAGGCAGACGAGACCACAGAACTTTGTAAATATGTGATCCCTGATCACCATTACCTGGAAAGCTGGGGAGATGCAGAGGCAAAAGCAGGTCATTATTCTTTTATACAGCCTACCATTTTCCCTTTATTCAAAACACGTCAGTGGCAGGACAGCTTATTGAAATGGAGCGGTGCTTCCGTGGATTATCTGGCTTTCCTGAAAACCTATTGGTCTGCCAAAGTAGGCGGAGAAACGGGTTGGGACAAAGCCCTGCAGGACGGGGTGGTAAATCCTGCTACCACCGGAAATTTATCCGGTGCCACTTATAATGCAGGACCTGTTACAGCGGCCATGGCTGCCGTATCCGCTGCCAAAAAAGGCGGTAAACTGGAACTGGTATTGTATGAAAAAATAGGTATCGGTGCCGGACAGGGTGCCGCTAACCCATGGTTACAGGAAATGCCTGATCCGATAACCCGTGCAACCTGGGATAACTATGTGATTGTTTCTCCAGCTCTTGCGAGAACCCTGCTCAATATTGATCTGAACATTGGCGGTGAAGCCGATGCCTATGAGGTAAACCCACCCAAGAAAGTGGTGAAAGTCACTGTGAATGGCAAGAGCATTGAATTGCCTGCGCTGATCATTCCGGGTACACAACCGGATACCATTGCCATAGCTGTTGGTTACGGCCGCAGCGAGAAAATGGGTAAAGCCGTTGTGGGAACCGGTAAGAATGCGTTTCCGCTGGCATCCATGCAGGGAAGCACGGTTAGTTTCACCAATGGTGAAGTGACCATTGCTGCAACAGGGGATACCTATCCGGTAGCTCTTACCCAGACGCATAACCGTTATGACACCGCACAGGGTGTTCGTACGGAAGTAATGAAAGAATTGACACTGGCTGAATACAAGGAAAACCCCACTGAGATCCGTGAAGACCGTGAAAAGGAACTGAAGCCATGGGGCGGACTGGAGAAATTCGAAAGCCAGGGAACCATTTATCCTGTATACGACAGACCCGGTATCAGATGGGGTATGAGCGTAGACCTGAATACCTGTACCGGTTGCGGCGCCTGCGTGGTGGCCTGTACGGCAGAAAACAACGTTTCTGTTGTGGGTAAGCCCGAGGTATTAAGAGGTCATGAAATGCAGTGGCTGCGTATCGATAAATATTACAGTGGCGATATGGATGATCCGAAAGTGGTTTTCCAGCCATTGATGTGCCAGCAGTGTGATAACGCTCCTTGTGAAAACGTTTGTCCGGTGGCTGCTACCAACCACAGTTCAGAAGGTCTGAACCAGATGGTGTATAACCGTTGTATCGGTACCAGGTATTGTGCCAACAACTGTCCTTATAAGGTTCGTCGCTTTAACTGGGCGGATTATACCGGTGCGGACAGTTTCCCTGATAACCAGAAAGGAATTGTGAATGACGTGGTTCTGGATATGAACGATGACCTTACCCGTATGGTACTGAACCCGGATGTTACGGTTCGTTCACGCGGTGTCATGGAAAAATGTTCCTTCTGTGTACAGCGTTTACAGGAAGCCAAGCTTACTGCAAAAAGAGAAAGCAGACCAATGGTGGATAAGGATATCAAAGTGGCATGCCAGCAGGCTTGTCCTACCAATGCCATCAACTTCGGAAACGCCAACGATAAGGACAGCATCATTTCCAGGACAAGGGTGGAAAATCCAAACCGTCAGTTCTATGTGCTGGAACAGTTACACGTATTGCCCAATGTTACCTATATGGCAAAAGTGCGTAACCTGGAAGAGGAAGCAGGAGAGAAGAAGGAAGGGGCGCATGCATAGCAGGGGTTTGGAGTTTGGAGTTTGGGGTTTGGAGTTATTGGGATAGATGAGAGAAGAACCCAAGGTACAAGGGAGTGACACAAGGATGCTGCATGAAGAACAAAAGTTGATTCAATAAAAAATAAATCCTGCCAAAGCAGGAGGGACTCATAAACAAGACCAGATGCATTTAAAGTACGAATCACAGCTTAGGGAGCCATTGGTGAATGGTAATAAAAACTATCACCAGGTTACAGAAGACATTATTCGCCCTATTGAAGCGAAGCCTGCCAGACTATGGTATATTGGCTTTTACATTGCTGTAGCCTTGTTGCTGTTTGGTGTCTACTCTGTGTACAGAGATGTTACCTACGGTATCGGACAGTGGAACCTGAATAAGACCATCGGCTGGGGTTGGGATATTACCAACTTCGTTTGGTGGGTAGGTATCGGTCATGCCGGAACCCTTATCTCAGCGATCCTGCTGTTATTCCGTCAGGGCTGGAGAACGGGTGTAAACCGTGCGGCGGAAGCGATGACGATCTTTGCGGTAATGTGTGCGGGACAATTCCCTATCTGGCACATGGGTCGTGTCTGGATGGCTTTCTTTGTACTGCCTTATCCCAATACCCGCGGACCATTATGGGTGAATTTCAACTCACCGCTTTTATGGGACGTGTTTGCGATCTCTACTTATTTCACCGTATCCTTATTGTTCTGGTATAGCGGTCTGATCCCTGATATGGCTACGGTTCGTGACCGTGCTTTCACCAAACTGCGGAAGCGTTTATATGGTATCGCTTCATTTGGCTGGAGCGGTTCCACCAAACACTGGCAGCGTCATGAGAGTCTGTCGCTGGTACTGGCCGGTCTGAGTACACCGCTGGTATTGTCAGTTCACACGATCGTATCCTTTGACTTCGCCACTTCCGTTATCCCGGGCTGGCATACCACCATCTTCCCTCCTTATTTCGTTGCGGGTGCGATCTTCTCGGGTTTTGCCATGGTGCAAACCCTGATGGTGATCATCCGTAAGGTATTCCAGATGGAAGACTATATCACCATGGGTCACATTGAGGCCATGAACAAAGTAATCGTACTTACCGGTTCTATCGTGGGTATCGCTTACCTCACTGAGCTCTTCATGGGCTGGTACAGTCAGAATAAATTTGAAGGGTATACCTTCTGGTACAGCCGTGCCAACCTCTTCAGTCCTTATGGATGGAGCTACTGGGGTATGATGACCTGTAACGTATTAAGTCCGCAGATCTTCTGGTTCCGCAAAATGAGAAGGAATCTATTCGTGACCTTCTTTATGAGCGTCATCGTAAATATCGGTATGTGGTTCGAGCGTTTTGTGATCATCGTTACTTCCCTGTACCGTGATTACCTGCCTTCCAGCTGGTCAGTGTATTACAGTCCTTCTATCTGGGAAGTCGGCTTCTATGTCGGAACCTTCGGATTGTTTTTCACCTGCTTCTTCCTGTTTGCGAAGTATGCACCGGTAATTGCAGTGGCGGAGATCAAATATGTATTGAAAACATCGGGCGAAAGCTTTAAAGATAATATGGGCGATATCGAAGTGCAACAGGTGGAAGCCTTTGTGCATGATCACGCGCATTAACGGGAATCCATCTGTCCTGTGAAAACAGGGATGGGTCTACAGGAATACAATTTTTTTATTAGGGCCGTTGGTCAAAAACTCAGCGGCATAAACAAAGGGTATGGCAAAAAAGAAATTCGTAGTTGGTTGTTTTGATGACGAAGCTGTCTTATTTCCTGCAGTAAAGAAAGTACGTACCGCGGGTTATAAAATTCACGATGTGTATACGCCGTTTGCGGTGCACGGGCTGGATCATGCACTGGGTCTGAGAGAGACCAGTCTGCATACAGCAGGCTTTATTTACGGGATTACCGGTACTTCCACAGCATTGGGTTCCATCAGCTGGATCCTGGCAAAGGACTGGCCGCTGAACTTCGGTGGTAAACCGCATTTTGCCCTGCCCGCCTGGATACCGATCACTTTCGAGTTAACGGTATTGTTCTCTGCAGTGGGTATGGTGATGACATTCTGTTACCTCTGCCAGATCGCCCCTTTTGTGAAAAAACACCATTTTCACAAAAGAGCCACCGATGACCTGTTTGTGATGGTGATTGAGTGTACGGAAAAGACCAATACCGATGACCTGAAAGCATTCCTGAGCAGCAATGGTGCGGTGGAAACAGATGTGCAGATTGCTGAAGACGGCTGGTGGTTAGGTAGGTATGATAAGGACGAAATCCTTTTTGAAAACAAGCAAATCGTTACTGCTTAATATTATTCTATTTAGAACAGACTCATGATGAAGAAATTAGCTATCATAATGGTTTTCTCTGCCGCAGTTGGTATGATGAGCTGCAGTGATGTACAGCGTACGCCCGGGCATGTATATATGCCGGATATGGCATACAGTCGTGCCTATGAAACCTATGCTGACCATAGTAACCTGGCTGCAAACGGCATCAATTACACGAATATGCCGGTTCCGGGAACCATCTCCCGTGAAGAAGACCTGCCTTTCCCGATTGCGAAAGACAAACCCGGTGATACGACCAATTACCATGCTTCGAGAGAAGTGAAAAGCCCGATCGACTCTCTGACTGCATCGGAAACGGCAGAAGCTGAGCGTTTGTACCTGATCAACTGCGGTATCTGTCATGGCCCCAAGCTGAATGGTAATGGGCCGCTGTATAATGATGGTAAAGGGCCTTATCCCGTTGCACCAAAAAACCTGGTGGCAGATCCGGTTGTTTCCGTAATGCCTGAAGGACAGATCTTCTATTCTGTGGAATATGGCAAGAACACCATGGGATCCTATGCATCACAGCTGAGCCGTAAGCAACGCTGGATGGTGATCCGTTATATAAAGGACAAACAATTAGAAGCAAAAGCCACCGCTGCGCCAGCCGCAACGGAAGCTAAATAATTCATAACCTTCCCGCTATAAACGGGAAAATGTACTAACTGATATAAAAGATTAAAGATGGCATCTATCAGAGAGCAATTTGAGATTCCCGGAAAGATGAAAACCTGGTCACTGGCACTCATTGGTGTAGGGTTACTTACTTTCTTCATCGGCCTTTTTACCAAGGGATTCAGCGGTGATGAGCACGAGCAGGCACATTTCTGGGGCACACTCATGTACAATACTTTTTTCTGGACCCTGGTATGTAATGCCAGCATGTTTTTTATCAGTGTAACTACCCTGGCAATGGGGGGATGGCAACAGTCCTTCCGCCGGATACCGGAAGCGATCTCCGCCATGGTACCCATTTTCGGTTCCATCACTTTTGTTGTACTGATGTATGTGGTGCTGGGTAACAAACACAATATCTATCACTGGCTGGACAAAGATGCCGTAGCCAAGGATTCCATCCTTTCTGGCAAATCCGGTTTCCTGAATCCTACTTTCTTTATCGTATGGACAACCCTGACAATCGGTTTGTGGAGCGTGTTGGGTTACAGGATGCGTAAACTGAGCCTGGAAGCGGATGAAGCCCCAATGGACCGGGAAACCGGTGCCAGTTTTGTATGGAGAAATACCGTTCGCGCCGCCTTATTTACCGTATGGTTCGCATTGACAGTGGGTTCTACCATTCCCTGGTTATGGATGATGAGTATTGATGCGCACTGGTATTCTACCATGTACAGCTGGTATACATTTGCCAGTACCTTTGTTGCCGGTATGGCTTTGATCGCACTCTGGGTGATCTATCTGAAAAACAAAGGTTATCTCGAACTCACCAACCAGGAGCACTTGCAGGACATCGGTAAGTTTATGTTTGCCTTCTCTATCTTCTGGACTTATCTCTGGTTTTCACAGTATATGCTGATCTGGTATGCGAATATTCCGGAAGAGACTGTTTACTTCAAACACAGGGTACAGGGTCCGTATAAAGGCATATTCTTCCTGAACCTGATCATCAATTTTGTTTGTCCATTGCTGATCCTGATGAAACGCTCTGCCAAAAGGAATTATACACTTATGACTTTTATGGCAGTACTGATCCTTTTTGGTCACTGGATCGATTTCTACCAGATGGTTATGGGAAGTTTATCCAAAGACCATGTTACTTTGGGATGGTTGGATTTTGGTATCCTGAGTCTGTTTGTAGGACTGATGATCTTCTTTGTGGGAAGATCGCTGGCCAGCAAGCCGCTCATTGTTAAACATCACCCTTTCCTGAAAGAAAGTATTATTCATCAGGTGTAATCTTTATTGTAGAATAATTGTTAGAATAAGATAATATTGATAGCGTTATGACAATGTTTTTAACCATCGCAGTAATTGTACTGGTCTTCGTGGTGATCTT
>JAGWTX010000635.1 GCA_028875955.1 Bacteroidota bacterium
ATATTCCGTTTGCACATTTTTGGAGAATCCCATGGGGAAAGTGTAGGGTTTACCCTGGATGGCTGTCCAGCTGGTCTCAGTTTAGACACTGCCGATTTTCTGACAGATATCGAAAGAAGGAAAGGGGGTACCCAAAAAGGCACTACACCCAGAAAGGAAGACGATCTCCCTATCTGCAAAAGCGGCTTATTCAATGGACATACAACCGGAGCACCCCTGACTTTCCTTTTCGAAAACAACAATACCCGTAGTGCCGATTATGAAAAACTGCGGGCTGTTCCCCGTCCAGGACATGCCGATTTTACGGCAGGCGTGAAATTCGGCGGTTTTGAAGATTACCGCGGGGGCGGGCATTTCAGTGGCAGATTAACCGTATGCCTGGTGGCTGCCGGTGTGATTGCGAAAAAATTACTTTCCCAGTGTCAGGTGAAAGCCGAAATCCTGGAGATCGGTGGAGAAACCGATTTGGAAAAAGGGCTCAACAAAGCCATCGAAGCCAAAGACAGTGTCGGTGGAATCGTAGAATGCCGGGTGTCCGGTTTACCTGTCGGTTTAGGAGAACATTTTTTTGATTCCGTAGAATCCCTGCTGGCACATGCTGTTTTTTCGATTCCTGCCGTAAAAGGGGTGGAATTTGGTGCCGGGTTTGCCGCAGCCCATATGTTTGGTCTGGAACATAACGATGCCATTGAAGATGCATCCGGCAAAACAAGAACCAATCATGCCGGAGGGGTAGTAGGGGGTATCACCAATGGAAACGAACTGGTATACCGCATTGCCATAAAACCTACATCCTCCACACCCAGGGAACAACAGACCTGGAACCGGGAAACCAACGAAGTCGAACCCTTTTCGGTCAAAGGACGTCATGACCTCTGTATTGCCTTGCGCGTTCCTGTTGTTCTGGAAGCCGTTACAGCCATGGTACTTGTTGATCTGATGATGCTGGCCCAAAAAATCCCAAGGGTCATTAAATAATTGATTTCTTTTTGAATACCATCATATTTTCCTGCGTTTTTACGTTATAGCAGGTACAAGATTGTTTACCCTAATCATCAGACATGGAATCAGATTACATTTATCATATCACTACCCGCCAGCAATGGACCGAAGCATTGGAAAAAGGTCATTATGATTCAGATACACTTGAATCTGAAGGTTTTATACACTGCAGCACGGAACCCCAGGTAGCGGGTGTGCTGGAAAGGTATTATCAGGGAAAGTCAAACCTGGTAAAACTCAGGATCAATAAATCAAAAATTGAAAGACCCCTGATTTTTGAATTGGCCGGTTCCATCAATGAAGTGTTTCCACACATTCATGGATCATTGAATATCAATGCAGTAGAAGAAGTAACGGAAATTTAATCAAATGCATAATTACCTGATCAACGCCTCGGTTCAGATCCTGCCCATTGTACAGGACAGACATCCCTATGAATGGGTAGATGAGGCGATCGCCGTCATTCAGGATTCAGGTATCAAATATGAGATTGGTGCTTTTTCAACCGTGCTGGAAGGTTCCTACCCGGAAGTAATGGCAGTGATTGATGCCATCAACGAGCATTTGTACACCCACCAGTGTCATGAATGGATTACAGCCGTTCAGATACAGATCAGAAGCGTGGGTGATATGACCGGTGACGAAAAAACGGCAAAATTCAAACAACCCCTGCCACTCCAAAAAGCAATTGCCTGATATCACCGGATATATTTTGTATAGGCAATGTCTCCCCAATAGCGGTAGCCCGCCTTTTTCTCAAATTTTGTTCCTGAAAAAAGCGTGTGAATAAATCCGTTCCTGGCAACTTGCTCTGTATGGTATATTTTTCCTTCCTGATTGGTTTTCAATAAAATACTGATTCTGTTTGACAAAGAATAGTAAGCTATGAAACTGCTGTCCTCCTCTTTTTTGAAGGAGAAATCCTTGCTCAGCATTTTTTG
>JAGWTX010000046.1 GCA_028875955.1 Bacteroidota bacterium
GCGGAGGTAGGGGGGACCTTTATTTGGCTTGGCTAGTAAAGCCTGGATTAGCTTAGCCAAATTACAGAAGCTTGGTCATATAACCAATAAATGTAGTACTAAGTAAAAACCTGTTTTTTACAAAACCTCTTGTTCTGCGAAGGCAGGGTAAAATTCATTTTCTATGTTTGTGTCGGTAATAGCTGTGTTTTGGTATTTTAAAAAAGTACATTGTGATTGCGAAGATCTTTGTTAAGAACAGGGTTGAAACGGGAAAAAAACCTGGATGCCATTGTCGTTTCGTCTGATTGTAAAAATCATAAATTGATAAATTTTTATTCTGCTATTTGATTCAGGTGATGTTCCAGGTGGTCGACATAGTCTTTTATCAAGAATCTTAAGTCGGCAGTCTTGCCGTCTTCCATTTCAATGGTATACTTCAACGTTTGTTCTGTCTGTTGTTTTATGATATCAGAAATCCGATGATTGATGGATACCCAAAACCCAAGGATCTCCCTGGTATTGGCTTTTTGATATTGGTTTGCATTGACCAATGCATCCTGTTTGTATTTTCTGATTTTGTATGGGCGGGCCTCAAATTGAATTTCTGTAAACCTTTGCAGGTTATTTATCCCGGAATCAATTAAATGCCCGAGTATTTCTATTTTGGACCATTTTGCAGGAATGGGTTTGTATGTCAGTTCTGACTCCGATAGCTTTGTAATATAATCGGTACCTGTTTTTAATAGCAGTTCCAACTTATTTATTGTTTCTTTCATATTTGACATTTGTAAGTAAGCTTCTGATAACCCATTCTCACTGTAACGCTTTGTTATTATTTGAAAATCCAACGCATAATAAATATCGGGAATTTGAGTAAAATTTGCACAGGCATCCTATTTGTTTCGAGTCAATTTTGTTCTGCCGGGCGTATGGGCAAACAGCTCTTTCTGCGATTCTTATTGTATCTGATGCAGAAGCCGTATTTTGTAGCTGATGTCTGCACCAGTCAACTACCATATCTATCCCTGTGGCGATCATGCGGTTACCATCCAGTTTGGAGACCGGATCACACTGTCTGCCAATCAGCAGGTAGTTGCCCTTTTTCAGCATTTACAGGCACAACCCCTGTTCGGGGTCAGGGATCTGATACCCGCTTACAATTCGCTTACACTGGTCTATGACATTTTTACCATCAAACATCAATATCCCGATGTTTCGGTGTATGAACAGGTATCCGGTGAACTCCATCGTGTGATCGACCGGATAACCGAAAAAGAAGAAACCACCCATCGGCTGATCAGGATACCGGTCTGTTATGATGTTTCGTTTGGGATGGACCTGGCTTCACTCGCAGCCTTGCATCAGTTGAGTATCGAAGAGGTGATAGCGCTTCACAACAGTAAAACCTATCGTGTTTACATGATCGGTTTCATGCCCGGTTTTGCCTATATGGGAACCGTTGATGCGAAAATAATCACACCCCGCCATCCCAGTCCGCGCAAATCGGTAGCAGCCGGATCTGTGGGGATTGCCGGAGAACAAACCGGGATCTATCCTTTTACCTCACCGGGGGGCTGGCAAATTATCGGGCGGACACCCGTCAGACTTTTCTCGCCCGACCAGGCCAATCCCTGTCTATTGCAACCAGGTGATGAAGTGCAATTCTATCCCATTGATCTTTCCACCTTTCAAAACCTGAACCCGGTATGAGTCTGCTGATACAAAAACAGGGGTTGTCAGATACGTTCCAGGATCTGGGCAGGTATGGTTATCAGTACCTGGGTGTAAACCCGGGCGGCGCAATGGATACCATCGCCATGCGGATCGCCAATGCACTGGTGGGAAACGATCCGGGTGAAGCTGTTTTGGAAATGTATTTTCCGGCAGCCGTGATCCTGTTTGAAGAAACGGTTTTGGTATCCCTGGCCGGCGCCGATTTTTCGGCTGCCATTGGCGAGAAAGAGATACCGGTTTGTCACCCGGTTTTGGTGCATGCAGGATCCGTTTTGCATTTCAGAGGCAGACAAAAAGGAGCAAGAGTGTATCTCGCCATCCAGGGAGGTTTTCAATTGTCAAGCTGGCTCAATAGTTGCAGCACCCATCTGAAAACAAAAACCGGTGGTTTTCAGGGAAGGGCGTTGCAAAAAAACGACCGGATTATCGGCAAACAAAAATCACCCTTTCGAAATCATCCGACCGGTAATGCATGTGAGATACTGCATTGGCAGGCAAATGTGCAAGCCTTTTACAGAAAGGAAGCCCTGCGGTTTGTAGCAGGAGAAGAATACTGGTTGTTACAAAAAGCGTCCCGGCATAAACTGGAAGATCATCCCTTTCATATCAGCCGCGAAAGCGACCGAATGGGGTTCCGGATCAAGGGCGAATCGCTTTTGCTGGAAAACCCGCTGGAAATGATCTCTTCGGCAATAACCCGCGGAACAATTCAGTTATTGCCGGATAACCAGTTGATCGTACTCATGGCGGATCACCAGACCACGGGCGGTTATCCCCGGATAGGTCATATCATCAGTGCTGATTTTCCAACACTGGCACAAATGGATTCGGGTAGCGATTTCTCCTTACAGCAGGTCACGCTTTCGGAAGCAGAAGCTGTGTTTTACCAGCAGGAATTGAATTTGCAGCAACTACAAAATGCCTGTAACTTCCGTTTACAGGAATATCTTGCAACATAAAATTTACAAAACGGTATGCAGGCGATTGATCTGAACTGTGATATGGGTGAGGGCCTGGCCAATGACGCACTGCTCATGCCGCTGATCAGCAGCGCCAATATTGCCTGCGGTTACCATGCAGGAAATAAGTCGGTAATGCAATACACGATCGATCTTGCCCTGGCACATGGGGTTGCGATCGGTGCACATCCCGGATATGCCGACAAAGTAAATTTCGGCAGGGTAGCCATGCAGTTATCCGAAACAGAAATATACGATCTGGTCACCCAACAAATTTTTCTCTTACAAAAAATTGCAGATGCATCGGGTACATCCCTGCATCATGTAAAACCGCACGGGGCTTTGTATAATCAATCCGCCAATAACCCTTCCCTGGCAGCAATCATTGCACAGGCTGTTTTTGATGTTGATACAAACCTGATCCTATACGGGTTAAGCGGATCCGTCTCCATCACCGAAGCCCGGAAAAAAGGTTTGAAAACGGCGAATGAAGTATTTGCAGACAGAACCTATCAGCCCGATGGCAGTCTTACTCCCAGGAGCCAGCCAAATGCAATGATAGAAACCCCGGCCGGATCGATAAGGCAGGTGTTGCAAATGATACAGGACAAAACAGTAACAACCCCCAACGGAACAATCGTTCCCATACAGGCGGATACGGTTTGTATTCATGGCGACGGTCCGCATGCCCTTGCCTTTGCAAAACACATCAACGAAGTACTGCAACAAAAAGGCCTGGTCATAAAATCTATCCTGTCTTGAAAAAAATACTTGCCTCCTCAGCTGTTACGGGTGCCGCTTTTTTAATGGCGACATCGGCCATCGGTCCCGGGTTTCTCACGCAGACCACGGTGTTTACTTCCCGTTTATTGGCCAGTTTTGGATTTGTGATCCTGATCTCCATCCTGCTGGATATCGGTGCGCAGTTAAATATCTGGCGCATACTGGCGGTTACTGAGAAAAGGGCACAACTGATCGCCAATGAATTATTTCCGGGGCTGGGTTATATACTGGCCGGTTTGATTGTGTTGGGCGGACTGGCTTTCAATATCGGTAATATTGGCGGTTGCGGTTTGGGGCTCCAGGTACTTACGGGTTTCCCGCCTGTGTATGGAAGTGTGATCAGTTGCATCGTGGCACTGGTGATCTTCTGGATGAAGGAAGCCGGAAAAATGCTGGATGGGTTTACAAGAATCCTCGGGATCATCATGATCCTGGTAACGATCTATGTTGCCATTAGTTCGCATCCTCCCCTGGGAGAAGCGGTTTACCGGACATTTATTCCCGAAACCTTCAATGCCACCGCCATCGTTACCCTCGTAGGTGGAACGGTGGGTGGTTATATCAGTTTTGCCGGCGGACATCGCTTACTCGATGCTGGCATCAAAGGAGAAGCAGCTTTGCCGCAGGTAAACAGAAGTGCGGTAACCGGAATTGTGGTAACGGCTTTTATGCGTTTCATTTTATTTCTTGCCGTATTAGGTGTGGTGATGAATGGTGGGATATTGGATACAGCCAATCCGCCTGCCTCTGTTTTCAGGCTGGCAGCGGGCGAACTCGGCTATCGTTTTTTTGGTGTGGTCATGTGGTGTGCTTCCATTACCTCGGTGGTGGGTGCGGCATATACATCGGTTTCCTTTCTAAAAAGTTTTCATCCATGGATCGAAAAAAATTCTCGATGGCTGATCAGTTTTTTTATTGTTTTTTCAACATGGGTGTTCGCCCTCACGGGTAATCCGGTAAAAGTGCTGGTAACCGTTGGGGCATTGAATGGGTTTATTTTACCCGTTGCTCTGGCCGTGATGTTACTCGCTGCAGGGAAGACCAGGCTGGTGGGCACGTACCGGCACCCGATAGTTTTACAGATCGCCGGCTGGCTGGTGGTGGGTATCATGAGCTGGATGGGATGGTTAACCGTTCAACAATGGCTCAGCCATTGATCCTGGCTTCTGCCACAAATGCCAAAAGGCTTTTGGCGGTGTCTTTATCTGAAACCGCGGGCAGATCCAGTTTATTAAAGAGACTGGAAAAATCTTCCCGGTTTTGTAAACTTTTCAAATAGAATTTGTCATAATAACGAAGCAATACGGCAAAACAATCCTCGATATTATCTTCCAGGATAGCGTTGATGGCTGTCTTGGTTTCCAATCCACCCAGTCTTTTCTTGATCCGCATGATCGCATTGATCAGCTGCGCTTTTTCAAATTTTCCATAATGCAAAACAATGTATTTCAATCGCTCTTCAAAAGGGATATTCAGAAAGAATATGGGTTTAGTCCGCATATGTCTGAATAAGACCGCAGGTATGTTTACTTCCCCGATCCGCTGGCTTTCATCTTCCAACCAGATACATTTTGATAGTATGTCTTTTGTCAATTCCTTCCCGGCATCTTCTGCTTCTTGTTTTCTTTTTTCCATGATCCGGTAAAGTTCTGCTGCCAAAAGGTTTTCAAACATCTCCTGGCTGGGTTGGGGCGGCAGTCCGAGATTTCCAAAAGCCGATCCTTTGTGATTGGCCAATCCTTCCAGATCGATCATGGTTTGTTTGCTTTTGGCTAAAGCATGTAACACTTCTGTTTTTCCGCTTCCGGTATAACCGCCCAAGATATGGATGGGATATTCTTTTTCGAATTGTTGCAGGACCCAGTTTCGGTAGGCTTTGTAGCCACCGGCCAGGGTATACACTTTATACCCGTACAGATCCAGCAGCCAGGCAACACCGGCACTGCGCATGCCACCCCGCCAGCAATGAACCAACACCGTTGGATTACCGGGAGGGTCACCTTCCTTATTTTTTTTGGATTCTTTTTTTGTACTGTCTTTTTCAAACAGTGCTTCCACTTCTTCCACCATCTGCACCATTTTTTTTCCAAAAAAGGCAAGACCCAGTTTGATGGCTTTTTGTCTGCTTTCCTGTTTATAGGCTGTTCCCACAACCTTTCTTTCTTCGTCCGTAAATAAGGGGAGCGAAATGGCACCGGGTATTTGCGCATGTGAAAACTCACCCGGGCTCCGTACATCCAAAACAGGATAATGCGCTGCTAATTCCAGGAAAGCTTCAATGGGAATGCGTGTTATGGCCATGATTACAAATGTAAGTGGAGTTTTTTGTAACTTTTGCCCCTGAAACAGCTATTCATTATACGACATGCGAAAAGCAGCTGGTCATTACCCGGTCAGGATGATTTCGATAGACCGCTCAATGACCGGGGCAGGCGTGATGCCCCCATGATGGCAGAACGTTTGCTGGCTAAAAAAATTGATATTGATCTTATCGTTTCCAGTCCTGCCAACCGGGCACTCACCACGGCAGGTTTTTTTGCCGATGCGTACCGGCTGGACAAAACGCATCAAAAAACGGTTCGTTCCCTTTATCACGCATCGCCTTCGGTTTTTTATGAAGTGATCCGTTCATTGGACGATGGTTTTCAAAGCGTAGCCCTGTTTTCACACAATCCCGGGATCACCGCTTTTGTAAATGAACTCTCTGACGCGCGCATCGATAACATGCCCACCTGTGGAGTATTTGCCATTCGATCTGCGATCGATCATTGGAAGGATTTTCCAAAAAGGGATAATCAGTTCTGGTTTTTCGACTATCCCAAAGCCTGACCATTTTGTTTTTTATAATTGGCCAGATAGACACCTGAAAAGATCAACAGAGCTGCGATGGCTTTTGTCCAGCTTACCGCTTCGCCCGCGAACCCGATGGCTATCAATGCCGCAAATACGGGCTGGGTATAGATATAGGCGCCTGTAGCGGATGGGCCGATGATGGAAATACCGTAAACATTGAGCAGGTATGCCAGGAAAGTGGCGCCTATTGCCACAAATGCCAGACCCATCCAATGCAACATATCAAAAGCGGCCCAATCTGTCTGTAGAAATTCATGCATGCCAAATGGCAGGATCACCAGTGCGCCAAACGAAAATATCCATCTCAGCACCTGGATCCCGCTATAGGTTTTCATCAGGGGTCTTACCAATACCAGGTAAAATGCATAGGAGACCGCATTGATCAGCACCATGATATCACCCAACAGGATTTGGTTGCCGGTATGGTGACTGTCTTTCAACAATATCAGCATAGCGGCACCGCCAATGCCTAAGATCAATCCCAGGAAAGTCAGTAGGGTGAATCCTTCTTTCAATAACCAGGCAGCGATGAGGGTTATGAAGATGGGTGTGGCCAGCGATAACAATGCACTGTGAATGGGCGTGGTAAGGGAAACTCCTTTGATAAAAAAGATCTGATTGATCACAACGCCGGTCAGGGCACAAAGCAGTAAACGCGGGATATGTTTTTTCTCCAGCGGAATTTTTCCGGGTCTGAACAAAAACAAACCCCAGAACAAAACCAGGCTAACCAGGATGCGGACAACGTTCAATGCATAGGGATGCAGATAGGAAGGCGTTATGTATTTGACCACAGCATAATTGGCACCGAATATAAAATTGGCGCCTAAAACCGCTGCATGTGCTTTTTTGTTTCGGCTCATCCGGTTGCAAAACTAAGGATTTGCCAATGGCGGGAGTTGTGTGCCATCATTAAAAAGATCGGTCAGGGTGTTATCTGTAAACAAAGGGAAATCCGTAAGCCGGTAATCGAATGATCCGGCTGTCTGCAAGTGATGTTTGAGTGAGGGGATCTCATTTTGCGGGAATGAATAACAAAAGCCTTGCTCCATCAATCTTTTCCCCAGGTATTCCTGTTCGGTTTGTCCGGGTGTGGGGATCAACAGGGCTTTGCGGCGAAGGGTCAGGATTTCCATGATGCTGGTATAGCCGCTTCTGCAAATGATATATTCGCTTTGCAGTAAAACGGATGCCAGCTCGTTTCCCGGTAAGTGGGCTATCACTTTGATGTGTTCCGGAACTCCGCTCATTTCCGGTTCTCCGGGTTTGCCCCTCACCAGCAGACAGGAAACCTTCAGTTTTGCAAAGGCACTGATAAGTGCGGTTTCCATAAGACTTCTTTGTGGTTCGGGACCGGATAACAGCATACAGTATTTGTATTTTTCCGGAACTGAGGCAAATTGAAATCTGGAGAGAAGACCCAGGTATCGCACAGGTATTGCGGGTAATTTGGGTGGGTGGGAAAGCATACCTGCAAGACTGGGTTCGTTTTCCGTATCAGGTACCCAGCAGGCAGCAAACCGCTGGATATAACGATAATTGATTTTTTGTAACAGCGCTTCGAGCCAGGAAACCTTTGCCTTGATGAGCAGTTGGTGGGTGATGAAAATGCAATGTGTTTTCTGGGATGACAATCCATAGCGGTTATCAGAAATGACCAGGTCAAAATGATGCTGTTTCAGTTGTTCATCCAGCCAAAGGCCTTCCTGTTTAATCATTCTCAGAATCCGGGGAATCTGTTTCAACAGGAGGAAGGGAAATGTCCATCTGTTCTGTCCATACCTCACACGATACCCTTCCAGCGGCAGGATCTCAAGCTCAGGGAACTCCTGCTTCAGTAAAATGGCCTGTTTCCCCTCGGCCGCCAGCCAGATCCGGCAACCCCTTTTTTGAAGGGCGCGTATGATGGGGATACAACGCGTTGCATGACCCAATCCCCAGTCGAGAGGAGCCACCAAAACCTTTTCTATGTTAAAATTCGCTGTCAATAGAATGGATATTGATAATTTAATGGGTAATGTAGTATTTTAGAACGCAGAATATGAAAATGAAAATAAACCAAATTATCATTCTATTGTTATTGGTCTGTGTATTGGGCAGTTCCTGTAGTGTATTTCACAAAAACAAAGCCACTGCTTTTTGTGGATGCCCCAATCATTGATCATCCATAAACCCAACCGTATGAATGGTAGCAACCGAGACTTACTGGTATTGTCACAGATCGCCAACCAAAGTCCCGCCCGGCTAAAAAAAGAACTGGAAATACTGGATACGCTTCTTTTCGAAACAGAAAACTGGCAGGCTTTTTCCGTGGCCAATGAAATCCTGGATGTTAACCGTCACAAGATTATCCGTAAGGCACACCTGATCCAACAGATCCTTACCGAGAAAAAGCAGAAACCCTTTGTATTTACCTGTAATAAAAATTAATGACCGGATGATCGGTTTGGTATCATCCATGCTCCTTTTTGTATTCCTCTCTCTTTCATGATAGCTGGCGTTTTTTATTTCCCATCTGCATTGCTGATGGTGATTCTATCTTGTGCGAACTACCTGATTCCCGGCCAGCAATAGATTTTGTATGGAAATTAATGAGCTCGCCAAACACAAAACCCTAACTTTAAAGCTCATCTTTTGATACATCAAACGACAAGCTTATGCAACTAAAAAGAAGGGATTTTCTGCAGCTCACCGCATTAACTGCCGCAACAGGAATGGTTACGGGTTTGAGTGGCTGTCAGACAAACAATGAAGCCACGACTCCCAAGACCGTGATGCCCTCAATGATGGAGGGTGTACAACCCATCAGTGTAGCGGAACGAGAAGCCAGGATAGCCAAGGCCCAGCAGTTACTTAGTGAACAAAAGATTGAAGCCCTGGTACTGGATGCGGGTACTTCCCTCACTTATTTTACCGGTGTCAACTGGTGGCCGAGTGAAAGAACGATGGTTGCCATCATCCCGGCAAAGGGAGAAGTGAGTTATGTCTGTCCGGGTTTCGAGGAAGACCGTTTCCGGGAAATGCTCAAAATCGGCAAGAAAGTATATGTATGGCAGGAAGATGAAAGCCCTTATCAACGGGTAGCCATGGCTTTACAGGATGCAGGTATCCGTACGGGTAATATTGGCATGGAGGAAAGACTGCGGTTTTTTATTCTGGATGGAATCCGCAAGGAAGCATCCCATTTGAATTATGTAAGCGGTGACCCGATTTCCATCCCCTGCCGGATGTTTAAATCACCTGCAGAAATCGCCCTGATGCAGAAAGCTACACAGATCACATTAGCCGCCATGCAGAAAGGCGTGGAAAGTTTGCAGGAAGGGATGTCGCCCGGCGAATTTGCCGCTGTTGTTACCATGGCGCACCGGGAAATGGGTGCTGATCCCGATTTTGCCATGGCCAATTTTGCAGAAGCTTCCGCACTGCCCCATGGAAGTATCAAACCCCAGAAATTAAAAAAAGGAGATGTGGTGTTAATGGATTGCGGTTGCCGGGTTGAAGGCTATTCTTCCGATATCAGCAGAACCATTGTGTTTGGCGCAGAGCCCACCAAAAGACAATTGGAGATCTGGAACCTGGAGAAAGAGGCACAGGCTGCCGGTTTTGCAGCGGCCAAAATTGGCGATCCCTGTGAAAACGTAGATTTTGCCGCCCGGAAAGTGTTGATAGATGCAGGTTTTGGTCCCGGTTATCAATTACCCGGTCTGCCAC
>JAGWTX010000636.1 GCA_028875955.1 Bacteroidota bacterium
TACAGTCGGAAAAACTCAGGGATTTGCTGAAAAATATTGAGATGAATGCCAAGGAGGCCAAAAATATTGAGGAAAGCAGGGAAATGGTTAAGGAGGTGGGGCGGTTATTCGCCAGACTGGAAGTATTGCTCAGGAAGGAAATGAAAACTATACAGGATGAGCTTGGCTAAAACCATGTAAATGAATTAATTTTATATTTATTGCATAATACCCCCTATGAAAATACTGGTTGCAGAAGATGAGCCCATGTTGCTTAAAACGATTGAGCTGAAACTCAAGAAGGAAGGTTATGAGGTGATTACCACCACGGATGGCAGGGAAGCCATCGCCAAGATCCGGGAAACCTGGCCCGATTTGGTGATATCGGATATCATGATGCCTTATGCTTCGGGGCTGGAGATCGTTTCTTTTCTGAGGTCCGAAGGTGTTAAAAAAATACCCGTGATCATCCTGTCGGCCATGGAGCAGGAAAAAGTAGTAATGGAAGCTTTTGAATTGGGTGCGGATGATTATATCACCAAGCCCTTTAGCCTCAATGAACTGACCATACGTGTAAAAAAGCTGATCAACCAGTACCAGAGAAACAATGCGGGTTAACAGAAGTCACATTACTTACCCAACTTATCTGCCTTATGCTGCGCAAACATAATTTGATCCCGATTTCACTTTTCTTCTGTTGCGTCTTGTATGCATTTCAGGCTATTGGACAAGACACCAGCAATTCAGACGGATTATTGCAGGCTGCCAGAAAAGCCGCTTTTGACAAAGGCGATTACCCGGCAGCCAAATCCTATCTTTATCGTGCTTTGGAGAAAAGCCCGGATTATGCAGATGTCCGGATCTTTTTGGGCAGGATACATAGCTGGACCAGGGAATATGACAGCGCCAGATACTATTTCAATTCCGTTTTGTTGAAAGATCCTGGATATGAAGATGCTTCTGCCGCACTTTCAGATGTGGAATACTGGAGCGGGCACAGCGATAAATCATTGGCGGTTTCGGAGCAGGGGTTACAATATCACCCCGCTTCACAAAACCTGCTTGTGAAAAAAGCCCGCGCATTAAATGACCTTCGCAGGTACAAAGAGGCGGAAACGACCATTGAAGCCGCATTACTGATCAACCGGAACAATACAGAAGCCAGGACATTGGCAAGCCGGATCAAGGATGTATCCGCAAAGAACAAGATTGGGGTGAGTTATGACTATGTATATTTTGACAAACAATTCGCCGATGCCTGGCACCTGGCCAGTTTTGAATATACCCGGACTACCGGTATCGGCTCCGTTACCGGCAGGATCAATTATGCCAACCGGTTCAGGGAAAATGGCGTCCAATACGAAATAGATGCCTATCCGCATATTTCCAAGACCTTTTATGCCTATGTCAATGCAGGATATTCCGATAAAATAGGAGTGTTCCCCAATTGGAGGGGCGGGTTTTCATTATATGCGAATCTCCCCAAAAGCTATGAGGCCGAGCTGGGATTTCGTTACCTCAAATTTACCAGCGACCCAACCTGGATTTATACGGCATACCTGGGCAAATACTACAAAAGCTGGCTGTTTGGCGTAAGAACCTATCTCACCCCGGGCACATATACCAGCACGGTATCAGCCTCCTATACCGCATCAGCCAGGTATTATTTCGGCAGCGCTGACGATGTAGTGGGTTTTAATGTAGGCTATGGCATCTCTCCCGATGATCGTCTGAATTCCATTCAGCTTGACTCGAAAATCCGGTTGATCTCCTATAAGGCCGGATTGTCTTTCAAAAAGAAAATTGGAAAATTCAGTGTGATCTCTGCTGATGGCAACTGGTTTAACCAGGAATACCTGCCCGGTACAAAAGGGAATCAATATCAACTAAGTATAGGATGGCTTCAACGATTCTAGGCAAATACAGAAGAACGATTAACCAGTGGATACTGATTGCGCTGGTG
>JAGWTX010000637.1 GCA_028875955.1 Bacteroidota bacterium
ACCTGTTGTGCATATTGCCAGTTGCTCATCCATCCGAGAAACAAGTGACGATTACCGGGAGCGTTACTCCAGGTTACGCCGGCATAATCATCCTTGCCATAATCAATCCATAAACGGGTGTCCTTGCTTTTGTCGTTGTGAAAAGTCTTTCCATCAAACTGACCTATAAAATATTGGGTACCACTCCCGCCATTCGGTGCCCCATTTCCAATGCTGACCAGTAAAACCCATTTGGAACCATGCGTACCGTTTGGAAGTTCTATCAGATCCGGGCATTCCCAAACTCCTCCATGATCGCCCTGGTCTGCACCAAAGGAACCAGCGAAGTTCCAGTTTTTCAGATCCTTTGATGCGTAAAAACGGATCTCATGGCCAGCGGCCATGGTCATGATCCATTTTTGGGATGCTGCATGCCACATGACTTTGGGATCCCGGAAATCTCTCAGACCCGGATTTTTCAATACCGGGTTCCCTGCATATTTTGTCCAGGTTCTTCCTTTGTCATTACTGAAGGCAATGCCCTGTGTCTGAAAATCATTCCTGCCTTTTTTTTCACCATCAGGATTGTGATTGGTAAAAATGGCAACCAGCGGAGATTCCTTACCTTTTTGAAATCCACTGCTGTTGTTTTTATCCACTACCACGCTCCCTGAAAATATATAACCTATGGAATCCGGGTAAAGCGCAATGGGAAGATGTTGCCAGTGAATCAGATCCCTGCTGATGGCATGCCCCCAGTGCATGGGTCCCCAAACGGTACTGTCAGGATAATATTGATAGAACAAATGGTATTCGCCTTTGTAATAGACCATACCGTTTGGATCATTCATCCAGTGCGCTTCCGGACTGAAGTGAATACGGGGTCTGTATTTTTCGTGATAATCTGTTTGCTGCCCCTTCACTGTAAAAGGGATCAGTCCCAGAAAAAATATATAGGATAACAACCCTCTCATAAACATAAACTTAAGCAATATTCTGAAACTGTATCTGAATTATCAGGCCATTACGGATACCATGTGTAAAGCCGTTTCACCCAGGGAGGTATCACCGGATAGTTCTACCTGGTCCATTACCTGGTGTGGCCGCAGGGATTTTGAGAACAACCGCCAGGCGATATCGGCTGGGATGGACACTTGTGCATCAGATATGGCAGCAATGCCTTTGGCAATCTGCCAATCCTTGTGCTGTTTCTGCAATACCCAACTGCCTGTCACTTCTCCGGTGATATTGATCTGTATACGGGTGTTTACAGAGGAATCCGTATTTCGATAGGTATACGGAAGTGCCATCAGAAACGTGTCCATCAACGGGATAAAATAGGCTGCGGTCAATAACCCCGGCTGTTTAACTGCATCCCGGATCTGTTGCTGGTGAATCCATTTTTCTGAATATTCCCTTGCGATATGCATCCAGTTTTTACTTTCCTGTTCACCCGCCCAGATTACAGGGAATCCTGCAACACCATAGGGATCGAGGGATTGATAGTATTGACAATAGGCGGGACCTGTTTTTTCCAGTAAATCAATCAGGATGCTGGGACTTACCCGCTGCATGGCTTTAACCCAATCGGCATTGAGCCGGTTCAGAAATGCAATAAGGGTTTCTTCCGGATCATTGAGCGGTTGCTCACCTGTATACTGATCCCTTAGCATGGATAGGGGTCTGATATTCCCATCCAGTAAATGCGCGGCAACCTCTTTCACACGCCATTTACCGGCAATGGTGGGTTTCTCCCAATCCTGTGCAGAGAGTGATCTTAACAGCTCCAGTAATTTTTTATCCAGAACTGCCAGGAGATGCACGACATCGATAGGTGGTGCAGACGACATGTTTTTTCTGAAAAGTTACAAAAATTTCAGGGCGAAAAATAAGGAAGTAATAAGTCCTCGAAGTTATACATACCCGGACCTTTTTTTATCAGGTTCTCTGC
>JAGWTX010000638.1 GCA_028875955.1 Bacteroidota bacterium
TCCATCCTTTTGCGGAATCCCTATTGGCTGGTGATCCCATTCGGAACCCTTTTGTTTCCCTTACTGTATCATTTCATCGTTCTCAGACCGGATCGGTTATTCTGGTTATTGCTTATCACTTTTCCCTTATCAACCGAATGGATGGTTACCCATTCACTGGGGCTGGATTTTCCGGATGAAGCCTTACTCATCCTGCTTACCGCGATCCTGCTGATCAGATGGATACACGAACCGCGGTGGTTACCCAAGGCTGTGCTCAGGAACCCACTGGGACTTTTACTGGTGCTGTATTTTGGTTGGCTGCTGATCTGTACCTGCTATGCAGTTGAACCCCTGCTTGCAACTAAATACCTGTTGGCAAAAACCTGGTATGTGCTGCCACTGATCCTGCTACCACAGGTATTACTGACGGATAGGTACCGTTTTCAAAAACTGGCGCTTTGTCTTTTGTTACCCATGGCATTGGTGGTGATACAAGTACTGATCCGGTATGCTTTTTTCGGATTTGCTTTTGAAAAGGTACAACAGACCATGTGGCCATTTTTCCGAAACCACGTGAATTATTCTTCCATGCTGGTTTGCCTATTGCCCGTTGGCTGGTGTTGCTGGAAACTTACCCCGAAAGCGCATCCCATGCGAAAATGGATCCTGTATGGCTTGCTGCTGGGTTTGACCGGATTGTTCTTTGCCTATTCCAGGGGCGCCTGGATCGCTTTGCTGGCAGGCCTGGCAACGGTTGGGCTGATGCGGTTTCGCTGGATAAAAGCCAGCATCCTGCTGGCCCTTTCCGCGATACTGATCTCAACAGCCTGGCTGGCAGCAGATGAAAATTTTATGCGTTTTGCACCCGATCACGACCATACCATTTTTCATACCGATTTCCGGGAACATCTTTTGTCAACGGTTGAAATGACCGATGTGTCTACGGCGGAAAGATTTTATCGCTGGATTGCCGGTGTGCGGATGCTGGCAGAAAAACCCATTACCGGTTTCGGTCCCAATAGTTTTTACCTGCATTACCGGCCCTATACCGTTGCCCGTTTTCAAACCTGGGTAAGCGACAACCCGGAACATTCCACTGTCCATAATTATTTTATTTTACTGGCATTGGAACAGGGGTTGCCGGGACTCATCCTGTTCTGTCTGCTTTTCTTTGGGATGCTTATGCAGCTGCAGAATCTGTATCACCAGTTTCAAAGCCGGTTTTACCGGAACATAACGCTGGTCACAGCCGTTGTACTCGTCATGATCGGTGTGATCAATTCCATGAGCGATATGATCGAAACCGATAAGATCGGTGGTCTGTTCTGGCTTTGTATGGGGATCGTTTTCTTACTCGGTACGAAAGCAAAAGAGGAACAGGAAGCGTTTTGTTGAAACAACCGGGATCGTGTTTTTTCATCCCCTTACACTCAAGGCATCCCGCAAACCGTTGCCCACCAGGTTGAAGGCAAGAACCAGCAACATGATCGCGATACCCGGTGCCAGTGCCAGCATGGGATTATGGGTGATGATGAAATTGTAATTCTCCTTGATCATCAGTCCCCAGCTGGGTTGGGGTGGCTGTACACCGATACCGAGAAAACTCAGACCGGCTTCCATCACGATGGCTGATGCAAAATTGGAAGCGGCTATCACCATTACAGGTCCCAGGATATTGGGAAGGATATGTCTGAAAATCGTACGGCTATGCGAAAAGCCCAATGCACGGGTGGCTTCTATGTATTCCAGTTCCCGCACAGCCAATACCTGTCCGCGAACCAGCCTGGCCACATTCACCCAGAGCGTGAGACCCACCGCAATAAATACCTGCCAGAATCCTTTGCCCAATGCAAGGGTGATCGCAAAGACCAGTAATAAGGTGGGGATACTCCAGATCACATTGATCAGCCACATGATCAGGTCATCCACCCAACCCTTGAAATA
>JAGWTX010000639.1 GCA_028875955.1 Bacteroidota bacterium
GGAGAGGGAAAGTCTTTCAAACCAGCGTATGATATGATCCAATGGCGGAATAATGAAAAGGAATTTCAGCGTTGGTGTGATGGAATGACCGGTTACCCCATTGTGGATGCGGGAATGCGGGAATTGAATGCCACGGGTTTTATGCACAACCGTGTAAGAATGATCACAGCTTCCTTTCTCACCAAGCACCTGCTGATCGACTGGCGATGGGGTGAAGCCTATTTTGCACAGAAACTCCTGGATTTTGACCTGGCGGCCAATAACGGGGGATGGCAGTGGGCCAGTAGCAGTGGTTGTGATGCAGCGCCTTATTTCAGGGTATTCAATCCATATTTGCAGACAGAAAAGTTTGACAAGGACCTGCGCTATATCAAAAAATGGGTTCCCGAATTCCAGGAATTCAGTTATCCCCAACCCATTGTGCAACATGAGTTTGCCAGGAAACGGGTGCTGGAAGTTTATGCCAAAGCGCTTAAACCGTAAATAAATCGTTGGTGATTAACGGTGGTAATTGGTGCATGCTGGTATAAGTGGCTACCAGTGTTTCCACCGCTTTTCTCCCTGTATTGCCCAGGTCCAGTGAATAATGGTTTACATACAGGTCAATATGTTTCCGCATCACTTCTTCACTCATTTCCTGTGCATGGGAACGGATATAATCTGTCAGTTCCGGGTATCTGGCAAATGCATGTTCGAGACTTTTTCTGATCAGTCTGTCGATCGTTTGCTGAATGGCAACCTCAAAACTCCTTTTGATCACAATTCCACCCAAAGGTATGGGTGACTGTGTGATGGATTCCCAGTATTCGCCCAGGTCCCTGATCTTCAACAGCCCCTTATCCTGGTAGGTGAAACGGTTCTCATGAATGATCACACCGGCATCCACTTCCCCGTGCAGAACGGCATCTTCAATTTCGTGGAAGACTTTGAATTTTTTATGGGCAGCTCCGGGGAAGGCCAATGAGAACAACAGATGTGCAGTTGTATCCATTCCCGGGATGGCAACGGTAAGTTGATTGATATCCTTTGTCAGATTGGCCGGATCCCTGGTGATGAGTAAGGGCCCCACACCGGTGCCCAATGCACTCCCGCTTTGTAATACACGATAATCCGGTAACACTTTGGGTAATACGCCGTAACTGATTTTGGAAATATCCAGTTTGCCTTGTACTGCCCACTCATTCAGGGTCTGTACATCTTCCAGTACCACATCGAATTGATGGCCTTCCGTATCAATTGCTCCATTCACCAAAGCATCAAAAATAAAAGTATCATTCGGGCAGGGTGAGAAGCCAATGGTAAAATGCATGTTCTTGTTTTTTTAAGCGGGGTCATTCGCATGTTCCCTTCAACAGTACTATTTTATCCTGTACAGTCTGGCAACATATTTCACCAGGGTGCTGTTCAGGTTTTCAATGGACTCCTGTAATTTCCAATTTGCCTTGTTACGTTCCCCGGTATAATTGGAGAGGGCCCGGATCTGCAAAAAAGGGATATTGGCCTCCCTGCATACATAATGCAATGCGGCCCCTTCCATACTCTCGGTTACCGGTGCATATTTTTTGATCCATTGCTGAATTCTTTCCGGCCGGGTAGAGATTTCGTTGATGGTAATGGCAGGCACTGCCGGTAGCTTTAACAGGTTGTATTGTGTAAGCCAGGGATTGGGCAGTTTTCTTTTGTCAAAGGGATGGTAACTGCTTTTCTCAAGTTTCAGGTCGAAAAGATCCTTCCATTTTCCCTCTTCCTCCACACCCATGTCTGCCAGGTTTTCTTCGCGGATGACCACTACCTTCCCCAACGGGATCGCAGGATCAAAACAACCGGCAATACCTGCCTGGATAACCAGGTCCGGTTTGTCTTCCAGCACCATACGGGTCAGGGATACGGCGGAAGCCAGCATACCCACACCACTTTGGTG
>JAGWTX010000640.1 GCA_028875955.1 Bacteroidota bacterium
ATACATCGGTGTTTCACTTTTCGGTCGAACGGAGGTTTGGACAAGAGTGAAAAAATAAATCCTTTATTCATCACTCCTGTCCGACATCTTTCCTATTCTTATAAAACACCTTTTGTAGAGGGCAGATAATTACTCATCGGATCGCGTTTCACAGCCATCCGGATCGCTTTGGCAAAAGCTTTGAATATGGCTTCTATCTTATGATGCTCGTTTTCGCCCCTGCATTCAATGGACAGGTTGCATTTGGCTGCATCACTAAAGGATTTGAAAAAGTGAAAAAACATTTCGGTTGGCATTTCGCCTATTTTTTCGCGTTTGAATTCCGCATCCCAGACAATCCAGTTACGACCGCCGAAATCAATCAGCACTTTGGCTTCGGCTTCATCCATGGGAAGGGCAAACCCGTATCTTTCCATCCCCCGTTTATCTGCCAGTGCCAATGCAAAAGCTTCTCCCAGTGCAATACCGGTATCTTCGATGGCATGGTGTTCGTCTATGTGCAGATCGCCCTGGGTCTTAACCGTAAGATCCATTTTCCCATGCCGGGCAATCTGGTCAAGCATATGGTCAAAAAATCCCAATCCCGTATCGATATTTGAGATACCCCTGCCATCCAGGTTTACTTCGATATGGATCCGGGTTTCATTGGTATTCCTGTCATGTACCACCTTACGTAAACCTAGCTTCAGGAAGGAATATACGTCAGCCCAGTGATGGGTTTCAAAAGCAATGCTGTCCCTCAGCCTGGTTTCCTGTTCAGGCGTCAGGTCGGGCAGAATGGATCTGAAATATATCGCTTTGCATCCAAGGTTTTTTGCAAGTTCTATATCACTCCACCGGTCACCGATCACAAAAGAATGGGCTATGTCAAAATCCGGATTATTCAGCAGGTGCTGTAACAGGGCTGTTCCCGGTTTACGGGTAGGCTTTTGCTCACTGGCGAATGTCTTATCGATACAGATTTCGTCAAAAACAAAACCCTCCCCTTCCAATGTGCGCAACATCAGGTTCTGATAAGGATAAAAACTGGCTTCCGGATAGGAGTCCGTACCCAGTCCATCCTGGTTGGTCACCATTACCTTATAATAATCCAGTTCAGCCGCTATTTTGGAAAGTGCCGTTATCGCTCCGGGTACAAAACTGGTTTTCTCCGTACTGTCTACCTGGTAGTCTGATGGAGGCTCCTGCAGAATCACACCATCCCTGTCAATAAATAGAATTCGCTTTGCCATTTTATTTGATTTTTGCGCGCACCGCTTTTACTTCAGCGGGCGTTACCGCAGAGGCTTTGTTACTCCAGCTGTTTCGTACATAAGTGAGCACGTCTGCAATTTGCTGGTCAGTAAGATCCGGATGCGGAGCCATGTTATTGGCATAAAATTCCCCGTCGATCTCTTTTCTGTCGTTTAATCCCTGTAAAACGATCCTGATCAGACGGGCTTTATCATTCGCTTTCACTGCCGTTGCTCCATCCAATGGCGGATTCAGATTGGCAACTCCTCCCCCGTCTATCTGGTGACAGGCCAGGCATTGCAACAGATACACTTCCTTACCCCTCGTGATGGATGCTTGCAGGTTGTTTGCCGATTGAACAGGTTTTTGGGTTATTTTTTTCGGACCGGACTGAAAACTCATCAAAGCCGTAATCAATCCCATCATGCAGATCAGTTTCTTCATTCGTTTTCTTATTTGCCCTTATAGATGATTCGATAAATGGTTCCTTTGGCATCGTCAGTTACATACAGGGATCCGTCAGGACCCTGCGCCAATCCACAGGGACGATGTTTGGCTTCACCCGGGCTGCTTACTTTCTCGAGCCCCGAAAATCCATCCGCAAACACTTCCCAGTTACCCGAAGGTTTCCCGTTTTTGAATGGGACAAAAACGACATAATACCCTTCCTGTGGCAAAGGTGCCC
>JAGWTX010000641.1 GCA_028875955.1 Bacteroidota bacterium
TTACTTGTTGATTAAAGATAGGACGGGATGGGGGAATGCAAAAGTCAAAAGTTAAAAGTCAAAAGTCAAAAGTCAAAATTCAAAAGTTAAAAGTCAAAAGTCAAAAGTGATTCGCCTATGTGGCGGGGGAGTAAGGTGATAAACGGATATTAAACGGGTATCAGATCGCAGAACCAGAATCCCATGTTTTTGGGAGGGGGATTTTCTGTGGTAAAACAATTGTCATCCTTTTCTTTTGGGGCGGTGTATTCCCTGAACAGTTTTTCTCCCGTTTTGAAGGATACCGGATATTTGAAAATGGGGCCATCAAATACAAATGTGTGGAATTCGCCATTCTCACCGCAGGGATCCACACCGGCCGGAAGATCCTTTAAAAAATCCCGGTCAATGATGCGCCCGGCAAATTCCTCTCCCAGCAGTTCTGCTTTTACGCAGGTGGTGATGGTTTTAAATCCCAGGTCCAGAAATTCAAGTATCAGATCCCGGGTATCTCTTTTCCAAAGCGGGAAAACAGCGGTAAAACCCCGTTCTGCCAATTTTGCCTCCCTGTATTTCCGAAGATCTTCCAGAAAGATATCGCCAAATACCGAGTGGGTATAACCCTGACTGTGCAGATCCAGCATGAGTGCATCCATACTACGGTTATATTCTTCCATTGTGGGCTGATCATGCATCCTCAATTGTTGCAAAGGCATACCCAATGCGTTTGCCTGATGGATCAGCAAAGCTTCTCTGACACCATGCATGGAAACCCGGTTATATGTCTGGTTTACACTGGTGACCAGTAATTCGGGCCGGATGGTTGGGTCCTGTAAAACATGGTAAAGTGCCAATGCACTGTCTTTGCCGCCACTCCAGTTGAAAAATGTTTTACCGGTCATGCCTGTTTGTATGAAGAAGATACCGGAACCCTTTTCGGGAACCGGTATCTTCAATGATAAAATTTGTTTGGATTTGCCTATTTGCCATGCAGCAGGTATTTTTCTGTAAAAAACACAAACCTGTTGGAAAGATCTCGCAGGCAGTCTGCACAAAGACAATCCGTATACCGTTCTTCTATGAATGATCTTTCCGCTAATGTGAGGTTTACCGTATTACACTGGCAGTGTGCCACATCCCCAGTTTTGCATTCAAATGACCGCTGGCAACGGGGACAATTTTTGGTCTCATGTTTACACATAGGTCATACAATGGAAGGTTGCGGAATCTTGGATACCTGCAGGTTTTTGAAACGGCGCTGGGCATATTCAAAACCCCCAAACATAAGGGAGCAATAGACCAGGTTGCTCATGATCATATTTTTCAAAAATGGCAAAGCCTGCAGGTTACACTGTATCCATCCCTGTAAATTGGGCGCCAGTGTTTTTCCGGTGGATACGTCCAGTCCTCCTGATATCCAGACACCAAAATCGGTTAGTATCCAATGCACCAATGCGGCAGATACGGCTGCGATAACCATATTTTTCAAAGTCACTTTTTTGATCAGGCTTCCCATACCTATCATGAGCAGGAATGCCCCGTAGGTCCAGCCCCACCCGGAATACAAAAGCCCGCTCCGCATACCCGGGTAAAACACCTGCATCAGCAATAGGTCGCTCAAGAGCAACGCAAGCAGGGGAAACAGGAAACTGTGTATCCGGTTACTGAAATAAGTGCCACCAAACAATGCCATGGCGCAGATGGGAGTGAAATTGGTAAGCGGTATAAAAACGGAAGATGCCCCCAGCAACCTGAGTGAACCCGCTACAAGCACACAAAGCACCAGTAGGGAATTTCTGAGTTTCATTTTTTGTATAGACATAGTTTACAATTTTCTGGTTGTTTATAATTGAATGTTGAACCCTGCCATCATATTAAACCGTTTGGATGTATAACCCACGATGTCAAAATATTGCTGATTGGTGAGGTTATGCAG
>JAGWTX010000642.1 GCA_028875955.1 Bacteroidota bacterium
CGGAATGACCATTACGGAACCTGGAGTGCGGATGGGATGGGCGAAAAGATGAAACACCTGATGCCTGCGAATTACCCGGCCAATGGCGGATGGGGTAAGACAAGACATCTCATGCCTTTTATGCAGGCAGCGCAAAACAAAGGCGAATTTGTGATGCTGGTGGCAGGTGAAAAAGATCATAACTGTATTTATGATTATCTGAATTCAACCATTATCCTGCCGGATTATTTTGATGAGATCTGGATGGACAACCAACCGGTTTCGGTGCCGAAGATCGGTGAGCATGTATCCATGGGGAAGGCACATACTTTTTTTGCCAGATTTGAAGATGTGGTGATCGCATTGCGTTTTTTATGGGACAATACGGGCGGAAAGACTTCTGCTGTATTGTATAATGACGGATTCAGGTTTCATTCCGCCAGGGAAGGCTTTACGCTGCCGGATAACCGGGCTATGCGCATCACGTTGCAACATCCGGATGACGGGAAAGCCGCCATTGCCATGTGGTGGAAAACTGCAGAAGGAATCCGTTCCGTTGCTGATTTTGCACAATTCCGAAAACAGGTCATGGATGCCCCGGTTTCTGTAAGTGCCGATAAGGGCCTGATGGATATTTCAGTGATGACAGCTGCGGGTAAACTGGGCGTAAAAGCCGATCTTACCAGAAAGAAAAGACTGGAATATTATTATCCGGTTCCGATGCCGGCCCATTTTTTATTCAATGTAAATGGAAAAGAAATCGGGTTACCCATCATGGAAAAATACCAAACCCCTTAAACCAAACCTTATGAAGCAAATCCTGTGTATCCTTTTTCCGTTTGCTTTTCTGTTGGCGGATGGTCAGCAAAATGACCTGGAATTGTGGTATAAAAAACCAGCTGCCGTTTGGAACGAGGCATTACCTGTGGGAAATGGCCGATTGGGTGGAATGGTGTTTGGAGATACGCACCGTGAAAATATCCAGCTAAATGAGGAAAGTCTCTGGGCAGGCTCAAAAATCAACAACAATAACCCGCAGGCATTGGCTCACCTGAAAGAAATTCAGGAAGCCATTTTTAAGGGGGAATACCAAAAGGGCCTGGATCTTTCCAACAAATACCTGGTAGGTACTCCGCCCAATGTCCGTTCCTATCAGACCCT
This sequence comes from Bacteroidota bacterium, assembly GCA_028875955.1. GTDB lineage: Bacteria > Bacteroidota > Bacteroidia > Chitinophagales > Chitinophagaceae > Sediminibacterium. The sequence continues at coordinate 1,141 of JAGWTX010000642.1, forward strand.
GGGGAATCTGTATATCGGGTATCATTGGAATACAAATGCAGACCCTGCGCAATACAAACGCTCCCTCAATCTGCATACAGGAATTGTGACCACACAATTCAGGGTTGATGGAAACCTTGTCAAAGAAGAGGTCTTTGCATCCGCTCCGCAGAATTGTATCGTGGTTACAATCACGGCCAACAAATCCTGGGGAGCCGATTTTGTTTTGTCCCGGATTTTTTCTGTAGAGAATGAAAATAAGATCAGAAGAAGGAAAGGGGTTTATCCTGATACCGTAGCCGAAAATCATTACCGGCATGGTATGGGTACGGCTTATTATGCGGGACAGATCATTGATGCCGAATCGCCCAAACAGGGGCCGGCTGGTAAACACATGCGCTATGCTGCCATGATGAAACTGATCCAAACGGATGGAAAGATCACACAGATAGAAACGGACAGTTCATCGGGTTACCGGGTAACAGATGCCCATAAGATGGTATTGCTGATAACGGGTGCTACCGATTATAACATGGATAAGCTGGATAGGGATCCAGCCATCGATCCCGTTGCGGTATGTTCTGAAATCATGGGGAAAGCGGCCTCCCTTACGGGTCTGCAATTAAGAACGATACAAGAGCGGGATCACCGGAAAATATTTGACCGTGTATCCTTTTCACTGGGAGAAGACAGCTTGCAAAACTTATCAACCGCAGAGCGGCTGGAAAGGATAAAGGAAGGGAAAACGGATAATCAACTGGCGGTTTTATATTATCAGATGGGGC
>JAGWTX010000643.1 GCA_028875955.1 Bacteroidota bacterium
CAATTATTGGACGAGACCAGTAATCCTTTGGGTTTCCGTTGGTTTTCTTTTGATGCGGATAAGGGTTTTTTCCTGAACGGGAAACATGTCAAACTCATAGGAGCCAGCCGCCACCAGGATTACAAGGATATGGGCAATGCCTTACCGGATGCCATGCATGAACATGATATTGAATTGCTGAAACAAATGGGCGGCAACTTCCTGCGGATCGCACACTATCCCCAGGACCCGACGATTTTGGAAACCTGCGACCGGCTGGGGATCCTGACTTCTGTGGAAACCCCGATTGTAAACCGGATAACGGAAACTGAAGCGTTTTCGAACAATGCCAAAACGATGCACCTGGAAATGATCAGACAAAATTACAACCATCCCAGTCTGATCATGTGGACCTTTATGAATGAAGTGTTGTTGATGCCCCGCTATGCAAGAGGTTCCGAGCAACAGGAAACCTATTTCAAAGCGGTGGCCAAATTAGCGCAGGAACTGGAAGACCTCACCGAAAAAGAAGATACGATCAGGTACACGATGATCCCCAATCATGGTGCCTGGGAATTGTATAACAAAGTGGGGCTGACAAAAATACCCAAACTCGTGGGCTGGAACCTGTATCTGGGCTGGTACAGCGGCAAGCTGGAGGATTTCGGAAAGTTTTTAGACAATCACCACAAAGAGCTTCCGAACAAACCATTATTGGTAACCGAATATGGGTCTGATGCGGATATCCGTTTGCATAGTTTCCAACCGGAACGGTTTGATAAAACCATTGAATATACCACCCTATTACATCAGTCCTATTTAAAGGATATCCTGAGCCGGCCCTTTGTTTCGGCAGCCATTATCTGGAATCTGGCTGAATTCAATTCTGAACAAAGGGCAGAAACAACACCGCATATCAATGCAAAAGGATTGATGACCTGGGACCGGAAACCCAAGGATGGATACCGGTTTTATCAGGCCAATCTATTACATACGCCCTATATCCGGATTGGCTCAAAAGAGTGGAATAGCCGAACCGGGTTTGCGAAATCAGAAACCCAACTTTATTGTACCCAACCCGTATCCGTTTTCAGCAATCAAAAAAAGATCAGCTTACAGGTAAACGGCAAAAAAATCGGTACAACCGAAACCGTAGAAGGTATTGCCAGTTTTGAAGTTCCGTTTGTAAATGGGCTGAACGTTATAACAGTTAGCGCAAATGTAAATGGCACAGAAATAACCGACCAGGCAGATATCCGTTTTAGCTTACTCTCACAAAACTTACGAAGCCCATCCCTGCCTTTCAGCGAGATGAACATAAGTTTGGGCGACAAGCGTTTCTTTTTTGATGAAAAAACCGGGCAGACATGGATTCCGGAACAGCCCTATCAGGCAGGAAGCTGGGGATATAAAGGTGGACAGTTATTTACCATGAAGGGAAGCACCCGAACCGGTTATGGTACGACAAAGGATATTCTCGGAACGGATTTAGACCCTATTTATCAAACACAAAGAACAGGTATTGAACAGTTCAGGTTTGATGTTCCCAATGGGAAATATGAGATCAGTTTGCTTTTTGCAGAATTGTTATCCCCTGCAAGAGGGAATACACTCGCCTATAATCTTGGCGGAGCTGCTGCACCCGAAGAATTCAAGGAACGCAGTTTTAATGTATTGCTCAATGGACAGGAATGGTTGACCCATCTCAGCAACCAGGAATACCTGGAACCCTTACATGCTGTGTCAATCAAACATTCGGTTATCTTAAACAACAATGAAGGTATTACCCTAGACTTTTCAGCAGTGAAAGGGGAAACGATCTTAAACGGAATACAGTTAAGGAGAGTTTATTAAGAAATTCATTTGTTAGAAATTGTTGGATTCCTGACAATCATAATTTGACCATTGCAATC
>JAGWTX010000644.1 GCA_028875955.1 Bacteroidota bacterium
GGTTAAGTTCATTTTCCAGTTGGCGGCTGCGATTTGTTGTCTCATGGGTTCTTGGGATCATTTGATGAAAATGCACTTATAGGATTTAAAAGGTGCAAAATCAGGTGATTAATCAGTTTATATCTATTTGGCAATACCTGGATTCTATTGTCTTTACCATTCTATGTTCAATGGTGATTGGCAAAGACATACTTAAGCATGGTTGTTTCGGGTTCAGAAAGGGTTTCATTTTTCAATTGTTTCCAGTTTTGGATATCACGAAGGGCTTTTTGAAAATCATAGGTGGTGCCTTCCGTACCCCAGCTAAAATTTTGAACAATGGTGGGTAACAAACCTACACCAAATACATTACAGCAAACACCAATCATGGAACCGGTGTTTACCGATGAATTGATTGCCAGCCGGGAATAATCCCCCATGATCATCCCGCACTTTTTACCAACGGATGCATAGTTGTTGGCGCCAATATCCCAGATCTTTACCTCTCCTGCCGTATTCTTGATATTACTGCAGGTTGCACCCGCTCCGAAATTACACCATTCCCCGATCACGGAATCACCCAGGTACCCATCATGCCCCTTATTGCTATACCCCATCAATACGGAATTCTTGATTTCTCCACCACCGATACAAAACGGCCCTAAAGTGGTGGCGCCATAAATCCGGCTATTCATTTTGACAACCGATTTTGTTCCGAGTGCAAAGGGGCCGCGTATGGAAGAACCTTCCATCACTTCTGCATCCTTACCAATATAGATGGGGCCGGTGGATGCATTTAAAATGCAATAGTTTAAACGGGCTCCGGGTTCGATAAATATATGTTCCGGTTGTATTGCTGAAACGGTTTCCGGAATGGGGGCAGATATGCCTTTTTTTTGTACAAGAAAAAAATCATCCCGTAAAAACCTGTCGTTTTGTAACATGATCTCCCAGGGATGTTCCAGTCTTTCCACACAGGGATAATCGCGGATATGGGTAAATGCCGATATGGAATGCTGGTTGTCAAAACCTTCCACCGGAAATGAAAAAACACCGGCGATCAATCCTTTTTCATCCGCCAGACAATCCCCGGTTTGCAGGGATAGAATTTGATCAATCAGGTCATTGTCTAATATGAGTGAAGCATCCACCCAGGTATGGGTCTCAGCGGGAATCGGAGTATATCTTTTTTGCAAATAACCGGAGGTATGTATATAAACGGGCTGGTCTGAAATCATTGCCCATCTTTCCTGAACAGAAAAGATGCCGTAACGGAGGGAAGCCACTGCTTTGGTATACGTAAAAGGCAGGAGATTTCCCCGAAAACGGTTATCAAATAAGACAATTCCCATGTTTGCAAAGTAAAGATAAATCAGGGAGGATGAAACAGATCAATCTGTATAGCCTAACAGCTGTTCGTTGCCTGAAAATTTCGTAACTTGCGCATTCAAATCTCAAAAACAATACTATGCGTTTAGGATATTTTTCTTACCCGATGCCTGCCAATGAACCCGTACTTTCCTATGGCCCGGGTACCCCGGAAAGAACGGCCCTTAAGAAAACACTGGCAGAACTGAAAAAGAAACCCATTGACATCCCCATGTATATCGGGGGGAAAGCGGTTAAAACGGGTAAGAAAGTAGCGATTCACCCACCACATGAATTGAGCCATACCCTCGGCTATTTCCATGCAGGTGAAGAAAAACATGTACACCAGGCCATAGATGCGGCATTAAAAGCCAAGGAAGCCTGGGCTGCGATGAGTTGGGAAAACCGGGCGCATATCTTTCTGAAAGCAGCCGATCTGATGGCGACAAAATACCGCTTTCATATGAATGGCACCACCATGCTTGGCCAAAGTAAAAATGCTTACCAGGCCGAGATCGATAGCGCCTGTGAACTGATCGATTT
>JAGWTX010000645.1 GCA_028875955.1 Bacteroidota bacterium
GAGTTTGTTTCTCTCTTTTTGTTTTTGTATCGATTTCTTTCCACCACCCAGTTTTATCAGATCCAGGTGTTTTTGCGTTTGGCTTACCGCCATTTTCATCCAGTCTTCATTACGGTTTTGATCCAGATTCATAAACGAACAATTGTTAGTATGGCAAAGATAAGGGTGTTTGGGAAGTTACGGTTTATTGGAGTAACAGGTTGCAGCTTAGTAAGATTCCCTGTCATAAATGGATCAAGGACTTTGTCTGTTTATTTTTTTCCGGTTACGCTTGCCCTTTGACCAACCCTTTTTTATTTTTTGCCCTATATTTAGACAATGTCTTATGATTATATCATTATCGGAGCAGGATCGGCGGGTTGCGTGTTGGCCAACCGTTTAACGGAAGATCCGAATTGTCAGGTTCTATTGATTGAAGCGGGTGTATCCGATAAAAAACCGGAGATACATATTCCCGGTGCCTATACAAAATTAAACCGGTCGGGTGTCGATTGGTCTTTCTGGTCCGAACCTCAATCACATATCGGCAACCGGCGTTTGTATATACCCCGGGGGAAAACGCTGGGGGGTAGCAGTTCCACCAATGCCATGGCTTATGTAAGAGGTAACCCGGAAGATTTCAACCAATGGGAAGCAATGGGAAACAAGGGCTGGGATTATGCGTCCGTATTGCCTTATTTCAAAAAATCGGAAAACAATGAACAGTTCGGGGAGCCTTTTCATGGCGAAGATGGCCCAATGAATGTCACCCTCTCAAGACAGCCCAGTGTGCTGGCACCTGTTTTTGTTCAGGCCTGTGCGGAAGCGGGAATCACGCCCAATGTGGATTACAATGGCATTGAACAGGAGGGGGCCAGTATGTTACAATATACCATCCGTAAGAATAAACGCCAAAGTACGGCAGCCGCATTCTTGAAACCCGCCCTCCGCAGGTCAAACCTTACCGTCAGAACACAGACACATGTTCGATGTATTCTGATCGAAGATGGCCGGGCAGTGGGTGTAGAAGTGATCACCGCCCATTCGGATTCGGAAAGGATCAACTGTCTAAAAGAAGTGATTCTTGCTGCCGGAGCCATACAGTCGCCCCAGATCCTGATGCTTTCCGGCATTGGGGATCCTGTAGAACTCAGTAAACAGGGCATTGATATCAAATTTCCTTTGCCGGGCGTGGGTAAGAATCTGCAGGATCATGTATGGACGGGTGTCAGTTGCTTATCCACGATTCCAACCGGAAATTCCCTGTTGAAAACACTACCCATGGCAAAAGCGGTGTTACAGCATCTGCTTTTCAAATCCGGTCCGTTATGCAATAGTCCGATTGAAGCCAATGCCTTTGTAAAATCTGACCCTTCCGTTCCCTTACCGGATATTCAGTTTCATTTTGTCCCATTGGGGATCAAAGATGATTATTCGACGGATATCTATGACATGAAGACCTTTTCAACAGAAGACGGGTTTAGTATCATGGCCATATTACTGCAACCATCCAGCAGGGGGTATATCGGATTAAAAAGTTCCAAACCCAAGGATTCTCCCCTGATACAGCCCAATGTTTTATCAGGACCGGATGACAGGCGGGTGCTGCTGGCAGGTTTGAAAAAAGCCATCGAAGTGATGCAGACAAAGCCTTTTGCCGGTTATCAGGTGGATGGCATCTGTTTTCCGAAAAATCTTTCTGATGAAGCCCTTTCACAACACATCGATAAAAGTCTCGAAACACTCTATCATCCGGTGGGTACCTGTAAAATGGGACAGGACCCGCTTTCCGTTGTAGATGACCAGCTACGGGTGCATGGGATCAAATGTTTGCGGGTGATCGATGCTTCGATCATGCCCAATATTGTGCGGGGCAATACCAATGCGGCTACTATCATGATAGC
>JAGWTX010000646.1 GCA_028875955.1 Bacteroidota bacterium
TCAAAAATTGCCGGCGACTTTTCACAATTTGCCAATATCGGCAATGCGCAATTGGAGCGATTTGATATAACGGAAGTGCTTTCCTCGCTGGTCAGGTTATACCGCTCTAATCCCGCACTCCAATTGGAATGGTATAAGGAAGAAGGGAACTATATCGTGTTTTCAGACCGTATCCAGATAAACCGGCTATTCACCAATCTGCTGCAGAATGCCCTGGAAGCAGGCAGTGCCAAAACCGGCAAACAAACGGTGATCATTCGTCAGTGGAATGAACCTGACAGGGTTCTTGTTTCCGTTCAGGATGAGGCCGGTGGCATACCTGATTCCATGAAAGACCAGATCTTTACCCCCAATTTCACCACCAAGACTTCCGGAACCGGTCTGGGTCTCGCCATCTGCAAAGGCATTGTTGAAAAAGCAAATGGTCAGATCTGGTTTACATCTGAACCGGGTATCGGCGCAACATTTTATATCAGCCTGCCAATGGCAGACCCGGTTGTACCGGTTGAGGTAGCGGGTTAAACAGCGGGTCTTTTGGCTTTTTGTTGCCGGATAAAGAGTTCCATCTGGGCCAGGGAAAAACTGCTCAGGTTTTTCTCTTTGGGTAATCCGGCTTTTTGCGCAACCAGTACGCCATACCTGCAATCTGCAAACCCTTCGATGGCATGTGCATCGGGATCTATCGAAATCAGCACATCTTTTTCCATCGCTTTGTCGATCCATCGCCAGTCCATATCCAGTCTTCTGGGGTGGGCATTCAGTTCAATTACCACCTGGTTGGCGGCACAGGCATCAATGATGCGTTGATGGTCTACCGGATACCCGTTGCGGCTCAGCAGCAATCGGCCGGTCATATGCCCCAGGATACTGGTAAACGGGTTCTCAATGGCACGAATCAGCCGCATCATGGCTTTTTCCTCATTCATTTTCAGGTTGGAATGGATGGATGCGATTACCAGATCAAACCGATTTAATATGTCAGCAGCATAGTCCAGGCTCCCGTCATTGAGGATATCACTCTCAATACTCTTAAAAATAGTGAAGGGGGCAAGGTGGCTGTTCAATTCATCGATCTGGCGGTGTTGCGCCAGAATCCGGTCTTCCTGTAATCCGTTTGCATAAAATGCCGATTTGGAGTGATCGCTGATCACGAGATATTCCCATCCGGAGATCCGGGCATTTTCGGCCATTTGTTCCAGTGTATGCACCCCGTCACTCCAATTGCTATGGCTGTGAATGATGCCTTTGATATCAGCCGGTTGTATGACTTGCGGAAGTTTTTGCTGTTTCGCCTGATGGATTATTGCGGCGGTTTCTCTTTGAAATGCAGGAATCGGATGGATGCCGGCAGCTTCGAAAAGCGCTTCCTCTGTTTCATAGTATCGGGTAGCATCCCATCCGGTTTGTTCATTCCAGGCTAATAAAAAAGGCTCACTGGCGGTAGTCCGGAACAGGCAACTGATGAAATTTTCCTTTGTTGCAGTATAAAAACCAAGACGGATGTTTTCTTTCCCTTTACAGGAAAAATAGTCGGTTGTGTGTTTCAAAACCGTAAATCCCTGTTCGCTGAAAAATTGTTCTAACTGATCGGTTGAAGTGGTGGTAACCCATTCCAGGGTGTCGATAATTTCCATTTGTCTGCGAAATTCACCCGTTATGGTAAAACGTTGATCCGGGAAAACCTGCTGCAATTTTTCCTCCAGCGTGTGGGCAACGGATTCAAGTTGCTGGTATAAATATCTGCCAAGAGATCCAAAATAAAATTCGATGGATTCCCTGATATTATTTTGTGTTTTTTCGCCAAAACCTTTGTACAAAGTAAGCCTGTTTTCGTTGCAGGCATAGAGCAATTCGCCCAAAGATTCCACTTCGAGCT
>JAGWTX010000647.1 GCA_028875955.1 Bacteroidota bacterium
ACGAAGCACAGTCAATTCAACCGGGCGACCGTATTGCGCAACTGGTTTTGCAAAAAGTGGAAAAAATTGACTGGCTACCCGTTGCCGCCATTGATGAAACTGCCAGGGGCGCCGGCGGTTTTGGGCATACGGGGATGTGAGGAGGGGGAAAAGTAGGGATGCTGAAAGGATATTTTTTTTTCAAAATTCAAAAGTCAAAAGGCAAAATTTAAATCTAAAAACCAAATCGCAGCGAAGCGAAGATCCCGCGAATAGCGGGAGACTAAAGACCAAAGACCTTATATGCTATACAACCGAATCCTATCTTTTTTACTCCTTATCACCCTGGCTGTCAGTTCCTGTAAAACAGTGAAAAAGACCCAGGTGATCCAGGAAGCGATAACCAAAAAGGATACCGCCCAAACCATTGTGATCAAAGAATCACCCAGGGTTGATTCGGCTGCCATTGTTAAGGATATCCTGAGCAAGGTGGAGAGGAGTAAGATCGATTTCAACACCTTCAATGCCAAAGTGAAGGTTTCTTATGATGGCCCCGAAAACAGTGATACCTATACGGTGTACCTGAGCATGAAAAAGGACAGCATCATCCTGATCAAAGTTACGGGTACGGTTCTGGGTATCAGGGGGTTGGGGCTGCAGGCCAAGATCACCCAAGACAGTGTGGTGCTGGTTCAATATGCAGGGGAACAGAGCGTAAAATACCGTTCCATCAGTTATTTACAGGAAGTTACCCAGATACCTTTTGATTTTACCACCCTGCAGGACCTCCTGATCGGGAACCCGATCTTTATTGACGGGAAAGTGATCTCCTACCGGGCCAGTGCCAATCACCTGCTGGTATTGCTGGTGGGTGACCTGTTCAAACACCTGCTCACACTGGATAACAATGATTATACGGTATTGCACAGCAAACTGGATGATGTGGATATCCAGCGCAACCGCACCTGTGACATCACCTTCAGCAATTACCAGCCCTTGGGAAATTATCTTTTTTCCACTTACCGGAGCATTTCCATTGCTGAAAAATCAAAACTGGATATTTATCTTGATTTCAAGGAGTTTAACCTAAATGAACCGTTAAAATACAATTTTGAAGTGCCTAAAAAATTCAAGCGTAAGTAATTTAACCGCAACTTAGACGTTCTTAGTCCAATAAACCCCTTTTAGCTAAATTCAGGTCATTATGCGCATCAGATTTTTTTTCTCCCTTTTGTTGGTTTTGGTAATGGCTTTTTCAGCCACCGCCCAGAATACCCGAGAGGAGCTTCAGAAAAAAGAACAGGATCTGCAAAAAGAGCTTGCTGACCTGAACCGCCTGTATAACGAGACCCAGAACAACAAAAAGACTTCCCTCAAACAACTGGCCCTGATCAAAAGCAAGATCAATAAACGGGAGGAACTGGTGAATAGCATCAACCGCCAGGTACGACAACTGGATGAGACCATTTTTCTGAATGAAAGGGATATTTACCGCTTACGTCGGGAACTGGATACCCTGAAAGTCAAATATGCCAAGAGCATCATTTTTGCCTACAAGAACCGGAGCAGTTATGAATACCTCAATTTCCTATTCTCTGCAACCAGTTTTAATGATGCCATCAAACGGATCACCTATTTGAAGAGTTACCGCCAGAACCGGGAAACCCAGGCCAACACCATCATTAAATCCGATCAGTTATTACAGGAAAAGATTGCCCAGCTGAGTACCCACAAAAAAGAAAGACTGGGTAGCCTGCAAACCCAAAGCGAGCAGCTGAAAGTTTTGCAACTGGATAAAAAAGAGCAGGACCAGGTAGTGGCCCAGTTGAAAGGAAGGGAAAAGGAAATTGCGAGACAAATCAGTGATAAGGAAAAACAAAGACAGAAAGTACAG
>JAGWTX010000648.1 GCA_028875955.1 Bacteroidota bacterium
AGCATAAAAAACACGATTCCGCTCATCGAATCAAAATATCCTCCGCCAGTTCCGCTCAGCACTTCATAAACACTGCGTGCAAACGTAACCCAAACGGCCAGAACTATCGGTGCATCAATATTCAGAAAATGATGTTTCAGGCTTTTCCAGGCGCTGATATAAAACTCAGAAGCACTGTAAAAAAACACAGGCAAAGACAGGATCAGATTCCCATACCGGAAAAGGCTTAACAAACTGTTTTCTTTGCTGTCTATCCCGAAATATTCGGGGAAACTCATGAGCATGATGTTCGCAAAACAGAAGCCCGCAACCCCGAGTTTATAGATCTTATCCGATTTGATCTTGGGACTTTTCCGTGAAAGATCGTTAAAGCTGATATAGGGCTCATAACCAATACTGGTGAGCAGTTCGGCCACTTTTCTAAGGGAAACAAAACGGTGGTCAAAAATGATGTCCACCTGTTTTTTCACAAAATTCACTTTACTCCCGGAAACATAGCTTTCCACCCTGTGGAGATTTTCCAGCAACCAGAGGCAACTGCTGCAATGGATATGTGGAATATAAAACGATACATGCGTCTGGGAATCGTCGGAAAACTGGATCAGAGATTGCTGGATTTTTTCATCATCGAGAAAGGCGAATTTGTCTTCCCGCACTTTCATTTTTATGCTGTTGCCCGGATGATTGCTTATCGAATAATAATCACACATGCCGCTGCCCGAAAGGATATCGTACACGGTTTTACAACCCTGACAACAAAAATCCTTTTCAAATTCATGCAGCACTTCCCCAGTGCAGTCTTCACCGCAATGAAAACATACCGGGGTTATTTTGGTAGAAGCCATTTTAGACATATGCTATACTTCGATATCTTTTTTACGGGTGATGGCAGGATACAGGACACTTTGCTCGATGTGTATCCAGTAATGGATCTTGTTTTCCAGCAGGAACAATTCATTCAAACAGGCTTTCCATTTCTTACCGGATCCCGGTTTGGGTATATAATCATTCAGCAACTGCCGGATCTTGGTCAGTAAATTCAAAATCAATTTTTGCGTCTGTTGAATACTGTCCGCGATCCTGGGTTCCAGGGCCGCTTCCGTATTGCTTTTTTTGATCATCGGGAATACAATCCCGGATTCTTTCAGGAACACATGCTGTACCTCATCGCTCAGTTTGGAAAACAATAGCTGAAGCAGTTCTTCCGCAGATTCATTTTGCAAATGGAACGGTTCTTCCGAAAAACAGTGGGTGATCTTTTTCACGGAATCATGGATCTCTTCGTGGCATTCCTTTTCCAGGAATTTACATAGTTCGGCCGGGTCCATTTCTTCCTGCAGCTTCTTATCCCTATGTTTCATCGACATGCCCTTCCATTTCATTGCAAGATACCCTGCACATTCAGGGGGGAATATGATGATACTCAATCGGGAACATGATTTTTATCATATTCCCCAACCCATAAAAAATGGAAAGGGCTAATCCTGCAGATTGGCGGTCTTCACCAATAGCTGGTGTTTAAGAATCTTGATCTTTTTACCATCCAGTTCCACCATCCCGTCTTTTTTAAACTCAGACAGGAGCCGTATGGCGGATTCTGTGGCGGTACCTACCAGATTGGCGATTTCTTCCCGGGATAGACGGACATTCAGGGTGATGCCATCTTCTTCAAAACCATAGGTCTCTTTTATAAACAGGAGGGTTTCTGCCAGCCTTTCCCGGATGGGTTTCTGTGCCAGGTTTGTCAGTTTCATCTCAGCCCTGTGCAATTCATCACTCAGCATTTTCATCATTTCAAAAGCCAGGCCGGGATCCTGTTTCAAAACACTTATAAAGAGATCCTTCGGTATAAAACAGATCTGTGTGTCTTCCA
>JAGWTX010000649.1 GCA_028875955.1 Bacteroidota bacterium
ACATCTCCCTTTACACAAAGTCCTTCGATCAGCCTGGAATAAATCACATCGTAGCTATAGTCGTTGGCTACCGCAGTTAGATAGGAAGTGTTGCAATGCAGGGCTTCGGAAGGAAGGGCTTTCCTGTCTTTGTAAAATCTTCCTGAGAATTCTGCTGCCAGGTGCTGGGCATCGGCGGCGCTTCCGCCATTGCCGCAAAACAGCACTTTATGCCCTGTTTGAAAAGCATCTGTGATTACGGTTATGGTTTCTTCAATCGTATTCTGAAGACTTTCATCAGCCAGAATCTGTTGTTTGGTGTTGATGGATGCAGTAATGATTCGATAAAATTCCTGTTTCATGTTTTATTTTTCAAGGTTTTAAGCTACGGTCCAACTGGTTAAGCCGTGTTGTGTGAATTGAAATGGGTTGACCTTCCCGCCAAAGTTAGCAAGGGTCTCGATTACCTGGTAACGGGAATTGCCGGGACAATAAAAAATCATAAATCCGCCACCACCTGCGCCACTGATCTTCCCACCGCTGGCACCTGCTTTTTTGGCTGCCGCATAGATCTCTTCCATGAGGGGATTAGAGATTTTTGCTGCCATATTTTTTTTCTGTTGAAACCCAAAATCCAGGATTTCTCCAATCTGATCAAGTTTGCCGGTCAGCAGGGCTTCCTTCATCATCTTTGCCTGCTCCTTTAGCTGGTGCATGGCATCGATACTCTTTATATTATTTTCTGTGACATTTTTTTGTTGTTCTTTGATGATGGCCGCAGATTCCCTTGTGGTGGAAGTGAAATAGAGTACCAGGTTATTTTCCAGTTCGTTGATCGAATCCTGACGGATGCGCAACGGGTTTACGATTACCTTATCATCACCGAAAAATTCCATAAAATTAAATCCTCCAAAAGTAGCGGCATACTGATCCTGTCTGCCTCCGGCCAGTGCCAGATCGGTTCTTTCGATTTCATAGGCATAATGCGCCATGTCATAATCACCCAGGGGAAGTTTTAGCATTTCAGAAAATGCGCCGATGATGGCAACCACCAGTGTTGACGATGTGCCCAGTCCGCTTCCGGCAGGGGCGTCCACATAGGTTGATATGCGTAATCCCTGTTTCAGGAAAGGATGGTCTTTCTGAATGCGATTATACACACCCTTCAACAAATCCAACCTGCCGTTGATGGGTAAGGTATCTGACCAGTCAAATACCTCCTGTTCCTGTTTGTCAATCGAACGGATTTCAATCTGGGGATGATCGGTCGTTTCAATGGTGGCATGGGCATGCAGGGATAAGGTAGCATTCAGAATAGCCCCTCCGAACTGGTCACTATAAGGACTCACATCCGTACCACCGCCGGCCAGTCCGATTCTAAGGGGTGCTTTACTACGATAGATCATGCATCAAATATTTTCAGAAATTAGGTGCAAAGGTAGGTAATGCCAGGGAGTGTTATTGTTTTGAGGGTATTAAACCGGGTGGTTGGCCGCAGCCTTTTCAATAGCGAGGGTCAGATTCTGCCAGCTGTATTTTTTCTTTTCTTCCCTGAGATGTGGCAGAAAATAGGGAACCCCATAGGCATATAGCGACAATATGCCCTCTGCAATAGAAACCGGATCGGGCTCACAGACCAGTCCGGATTTTTGATCGGGAACCAGATCGGGTAATCCGCCTACATTGGTGACCAGCATGGGTTTTTCAAAATGATAAGCCAGTGGGGTGACACCGCTTTGCGTTGCATTACGGTAGGGCTGGATCACAAAATCTGCGGCGCTCAGGTAATACCTTACTTCGCTGTCGGCGATAAAATCGGTTCGTAAAATCAGTGCATCGCGAATCTGCAACCGATCCATCAGTGCATCATATTCCTCCCTTTTTTCATAAAAT
>JAGWTX010000650.1 GCA_028875955.1 Bacteroidota bacterium
CTGTGGCAAATAATGTCTCCAGATTTTTTCAATGGATGCCAGTTCACCGGGAAGGTTTTTCCCGTCTAACTTGATGGATAACTGGTTAAATCGGTTTGCCTGATCGGGTTTGGGCAAGGTCATGACAATGGGTGCGATTTTCTGGTGCATGGATTCAAAATGAAAATCTTTGGTAACACCGATGATCTTCCCTTTTACGCCACCATACATGAAATTTTTTCCGACAGCAGTCGCCGGTGATTTCCAGCCCAGGACATTAACCGCCGCTTCATTTACCACGAAATTCGCTGTATCGGTTGCAAATGCCCTTGAAAAATTACGGCCAGCCGCCATGTTGATGCTATAGGAGGGTAGAAAATCATAATCCGTAGCCAGGTATTTCAGCTCCACTGTTACCGGCTGCAGGGAATCGCCCGATTCGGCAGAAGCTCCCTGTGAATCCAGCAGACGCCCGGTTGGTATGCGGGAAGAACGTCCCATGTTCAGAATCCCGGCGTTGGAAAGCAATTCATTCCGGTAAGTCTCATATTGGCTATCGGAAGTGAAATAATAGGGTAGTACGACTACATGTTCTTTATTGTAACCCAGTTTTGCCTGTTGCATGTATTTTAATTGCTGAAATACGATTGCGGTTGTGATGATAAGAACAATGGAAATGCCAAACTGTGTTACTACCAACGCTTTCCGGAATGAAATGCTTTTGCCGCCGGTTTTGAATAAGCCTTTCAATGTTTTTACAGGCTGGAAGGAAGACAGGAACAAGGCAGGGTAAATACCGGCAAGAACACCAACCATAAAGGGGGTGAAACAGATCAGAACCATATATTTCAGGCTAAACAGCTGGTTGAATGCCAATTCCAGACCAATCATCCTGTTCAATAACGGAAGTGTCAGGTAGGTCATTGCCAGCGCAAAAAGCAGGGCAATGCCTGTTATGAGAACAGATTCGCTAAGGAATTGTGTTATCAGGACGCCTTTGCCTGCTCCGGATACTTTTCGGATACCGATTTCCTTGGCACGGAGTGCCGATCTTGCCGTGGACAAGTTCATATAGTTGATGCAGGCGATCAGGAGGATGATCAGTGCGATGGCGGAGAAAATATACACCCTTGAAATATCGCCGTTCTCTTCTGCTTCATAATCGGTGTGTGAAGTCAGGTGGATATCGGTTAATTTCTGCAAACCCAGTCTGGTCCGGGTGGAGGGTTTAAAACCTGCCGGTGCTCCCTGAAAATGTACATCACGATCCAAAAAGGCCGGGAACTGGGCTTCTATGTTTTTCGCCGGGTAATTTATTGGCAATAACAGGTAGGTGAAAAAGGAATTGTTGCCGAAATTGGTTTCCAGATTTTTCGCGCCATAAACCGCAGAGTCTTTTAACGTGTTGAACGATACCATTAATTCCGGATGGATATGCGCATTGGACGGGAAGGACTTGAATACGCCGGTGACTTTCACATCAAACTGGTTATTCATGCGGATCACTTTGTTCATGGGATCGGTGCCGCCAAAATATTTTTTCGCTATTTTTTCGGAAAGCATGACAGAAAACGGGTCCTCCAGGGCTTTTTTGGGATTCCCTTCTACCACATTGATATCAAAAACATCAAAAGCATGTTCATCTGCAAAGAAGAGCTTGTCTTCATTGAACAGTTTCTCCTCATATTTTATCGGGGTTTTGCCATTGGGTAAAAAGCGGGTGATCTGTTGGATATCCGGGAAATAGTTCTGCAGTAACGGCCCAAATGCGGGAGCGATGGTGCTCAGTTTGAGCGTTACGGCTCCATCGGGGTTGTTGAAACTTCTCGTTACCCGATAGATCCTGTCTGCTTTCTGATTGTATCTGTCATAACTGGTTTCATGAAGGAT
>JAGWTX010000651.1 GCA_028875955.1 Bacteroidota bacterium
TATATTCTTTCCCAAGTGTAAAAATTTTGATTGCAAAAGTAGCCTGTTATACAGCGCTATATATCCGGTACAATTTATTAAGAATAAAATAATATCGGATTAAATTTTCATTGGCTTTCAGCTTTACAGGGAATTCCTTTCTAAAAACTATCTGAAACCGACCTCCAGAACCGATTCCCCTGCCGGATTCAACGGATATTGTTTTTACAACAGGATACTGTCATGTTTTGCATTGCCTGATAAAAAATGGGTTGCAGCCAGGGGAATCCTGGAGCAATCCGGGTC
This sequence comes from Bacteroidota bacterium, assembly GCA_028875955.1. Taxonomy (GTDB): domain Bacteria; phylum Bacteroidota; class Bacteroidia; order Chitinophagales; family Chitinophagaceae; genus Sediminibacterium. The sequence goes on from JAGWTX010000651.1 coordinate 286, forward strand.
TTTCAGATAAAAAATGAAATTTGATGGATTGATGGTAACTACGGCTGATGATATGACTGTATCAATGGGTGCTCACCATTTCCACTTCCTCCTCTTCAATCAGCCTGCGGCTGGCTTTTTTCAATACCCTCCTCTTGCCCACCGCCAGCAGTAAACTGGCTGCACAGGAACTGAACATCATGATACCTGTCATGGGTAAGGCAGTATCGTTTTGTAAAAGGCTCACCATGGCCGACATCAGCGCGCCGATACTCATTTGGATAAAACCCATCAAAGCGGATGCATTACCCGCCTGTTTGCTGAAGGGTGCCATGGAAACGGCAGAAGCATTCGGGAAAATACAACCCTGGCAACAGAGAAACAACAAAAGCAATCCGATGGTCAGGTACAGGTCCTGGATACCTGCCAGGAATGTGATTACCAACAGCACTCCCATTATATTCTGCAGGTATAAGGTAAAACGGATGATCTGTTCAGAACTGTATCTTTTTAATAAAAGTCGGTTGAACTGACTCGCACCAATCAATCCGGCTGCGATCAGGGTAAAGATCCAGCCATATTGCTTTTCACTTACACGGAACAAAACCATGAAAACATAGGGGGATCCGCTGATATAAGCATACAATCCGGCATAGGCAATGGCACCGGTGAATGCATAAATGCTGAATTGCGGATCTTTGAGGATGGCAACAAATCCCTTTGTAATGGAAGCGGGTTTCAATGAATAGTCGGGATTGGGTGCTTTGCTTTCCGGCAGCAAAAAATACACGCCTGACAGGATCAATGCGATAACCAGGATCAGCATGCCAAAAATATATCGCCAGCCCAGCCAGGCTGTGATATAGCCACCCAAGGTTGGCGCAATAATGGGCGATACGGCAACCACCAGCATCAGGGTCGAAAAAATTTTGGCATTATCCGCAACAGCAAACAGGTCGCGCACCATGGCCCTCGCAGCCACCATTCCCACACAGCCACCCAATGCCTGGAAAAACCGGAATATGATCAGGGTGTCTACCTGTTGCGCCGTGGCACAGGCAACAGAAGCAACTGCATAAAGAATCAATCCAAAATAAAGAGGTTTTTTCCGGCCATATCTTTCTAAAAGCGGACCATATAACAACTGACCCGCCGAGATCCCGATAAAAAAAGAAGAAAGGGATAACATGACCGATGCAATGGGTGCATGCAGACTTTTGGCGATATCCGGAAAGGCCGGGAGGTACATGTCAATGGACAACGGACCGATCGCAGTCAGTAAGCCAAGGATAAGAATGAGCGAAAACCGGGTATCCTTTTGGGTTGTTTCCATGTTGTAGCTATCAGTTGCTAAGGTATTCTCCTTCCGTGAAAAGACAAGGCTGTATCCGTTGATCCAAAAGCGCGGATTCCCTGCTACAATTTCTTTCCAAATAAAACAGAAGGAGATCTAACCTGACCTCCTTCTGTAAAACCGGATGTAACAACCTCAATTAGTTCTGTTGATTTTTCTTAGCCGGTGTTGAATAGGGAGGATGCACAATAACCGGTGTTTTTTCTTTTTCCAATAACAACATAGCTTCCTTGACAGCCCTTTCCAGTTG
>JAGWTX010000047.1 GCA_028875955.1 Bacteroidota bacterium
CAGCAGCTGCTGTGCAGATAAAATGGTGAACTGATTACAATGCACCGATGGAACAGTATACCGGTTGTGATTCTCAACCGGAAGTGAATTTTTCACTTTACTCAGCAACAACAAAATCACGGTTACACTCGTCAATAAACTGAAGTATTTCTTCCCTGCCCTGTTTTTTCTCTGCACTGGTAACATAATGTCTGGGTAAAAACTGCCAGGTTTCCAACAGCTTATCCAAAAAGGCTTTTACATTTCTGGTCACAACAGCAGGTTTTTCCTTGTCGGATTTGGTAAAGATCAGACTGAACCGGATTTTCCAGTGGTCCAGCTGGTTCACAAATTCGATATCATTTTTCTGGGGGCTATGCCGGCTGTCGATCAACACAAATACCTGTACCAGGTTTTCTCTTTTGCGCAGATACCCATTGATCATCTCTTCCCATCTTTTTCTTTCTGTCTGAGACCTTTTGGCATATCCATACCCGGGCAGATCCACGATAAACCATTTCGATTTTGGTCCCTTCTCGGCAGAGGAACTTTCTATGGCAAAATGATTGATCAACTGTGTTTTGCCGGGAGTGGAAGAGGTCTTGGCCAGACTTTTCTGTCCGGTAATCATATTGATCAGTGAAGATTTACCAACATTGCTTCGGCCAATAAAAGCGTATTCCGGTCTGTCGGGTTTGGGACACTGGCTTATCAGCGCGGAGGAAATGAGGTATTGGGCAGATTTGATTACCATAATGCAGATACAGTGATTGAAGAACCGGGTGGGCAGACCTGACAGGCAGGTTTGAAAACCGGATTAGGATTTCTTTTTAATGATCAGGCTGTCTGCAGGGTAACGGGATTTGATACTATCCCTTACAATATCCAGCCAGGTAAACAGGGTGTTTTTTTCTTCATCCGACAGGATCGCGTCTTTGTGAATGATGGTATAGGAAGCTAAGGGCATATCACCCTTTTTCACTTCATCGATACACTCTTCCAGTTTTTTATATTGTCTGGCAACCCGGTAACCTTCAAACTCATTAAAATTAAAATGTCTTTTACCATCTTTGATATGATCACTTAACCACCAGCTAACCGGTTGGATCTCTGAATACCAGGGGTAGCGGGTGGCATTGCTGTGACAATCATTACAGGCTTTGGCCAGTATGGTCTTCACATCAGCGGGTACCACATAGCTTACGGATATGTCCTTACGCATGTCACCCGAATTGTTTTTGGCTGGCCTGAAAGCCTGCATCACGAGTAAGATAACCAATAAGGCTATTCCGATTTTTTTAAGAATTTTCATAATAGTCAGCTTGATGTTAGATCAGTAGGTTTCCTGTCATTTCCTTAGGGAAGGGTAATCCCATTACCTTTAATATCGTAGGGGCAAGATCACCCAGCTTACCACTTTTTACGGTACCCTTCCATTCCTTATCAATGATAAAAAAGGGAACCAGGTTTAAGGTATGTGCGGTGTTGGGTGTGCCATCTTCATTTACCATATAATCTGCATTGCCATGGTCTGCGGTCAGGAAAACCGTATAACCATGATCGAGTGCAGCGGTTACCACTCTCTTGACACAGGCATCCACGGTTTGCGCAGCTATGATCGCAGCGCTGAAAACGCCGGTATGGCCCACCATATCGGTATTCGCATAATTGAGACAGATAAAATCAGCGGATTCCTTTTCTATCTCCGGAATGAGTTTATCTGTTATTTCAACAGCACTCATCTCCGGCTGTAAATCATAGGTGGCAACCTTGGGTGAAGGAACCATGATCCGGGTCTCTCCCGCAAAAGGATCTTCCCTGCCTCCGCTGAAGAAGAAAGTTACGTGCGGATATTTTTCAGTCTCAGCAATCCGGATTTGTTTTTTCTGATGGGCTGCCAAAACCTCACCCAGTGTATTTACGAGGTTGTCATTCTCAAAAATCACATGGATGTTTTTAAAAGAATGATCATATAATGTCATGGTCGTATAATGCAGATCCAGCTTTTTCATGCCAAATTCTGCATGGTCTTGCTGTGTAAGCACTTCCGTGATCTCACGGCAACGGTCGGTTCTGAAATTAAAACAGATGGCAACATCGCCGTTTTCAATTTTTGCCAGGGGCTGTTGTGCCTCATCAACGATACAGGTGGGTTTTATGAATTCATCCGTTACACCGGCCGCATAGGATTGCTCAATAGCAGCCAGGGCATCCGTGGCTTTGGGCCCGATACCTTTTACCAGACAATCATAAGCTAATTGCACTCTCTCCCATCTTTTGTCCCGGTCCATGGCATAATAACGGCCACTCACCGTAGCAATTTTTCCCACAGACTGGTTCAGGTGTTGCTGCAGATCGGTTATAAAACCCAAACCGCTTTTGGGATCGGTGTCCCTTCCGTCGGTAAATGCATGAATATACACTTCGGTTAAACCTTCCTGCTTGCAGAGATCGCAAATGGCTTTGATGTGATTGATATGCGAGTGTACGCCCCCATCGCTGACAAGACCCAGCAGGTGTAATTTTTTACCCGATGACTTCGCTTGTCTGATAGACCCGAGTAATTGGGGATTGCTGGCAAATTCACCCGTGCGGATGGCAACATTGATTCTCTGGAGTTCCTGGTAAACAATACGCCCTGCACCCAGATTCAGATGCCCCACTTCACTATTACCCATTTGACCATCGGGTAAACCCACTTCTTCTCCGCAGGTAACCAGGGTCGAATTAGGATATTTACTATATAACGAACTTACGAACGGAACATTCGCATTTTGAATGGCATCGGCAGATTTGACCTTTCCCAAACCCCAGCCATCCATAATTACCAGTATTACTTTCTTGCTCATGTGATAAAATTACTGCATTTAGATTTGATGAATTGACCTTAACTTTAACATAATGCCTTCTTTCACAAAGTTTGGCATGTTTTTAGCAACCATAGGGTTGAAAACAGTGTATTATGAAAAAAATATTGATATATACCGGGTTCCTGCTGGCTTTGATGTCTTTCCGTTTCCAGGGTGATGTTGATGGAATTGTGAACGCTTTCAAAACCGCGGATGCTACCCAGGTTGGTAGTTTCTTTGATGATTATGTCGACATAAAGTTACTGGATAAAGATGAGGTAAAAAATATCGGCAGAAACCAGGCGACCCTTACCCTTAAGGCATTTTTTGCCGAAAACGGCATCAAAGGATTTGAAAAGGTTTCCGAAAGAGAGATCGGCAATACCATGTATCTCGCCGGAAAACTGCTGGATGGCGGGAAGGGACACAATATTACCATCCTTTTGAAGCTGAAAGACGGAAAACGACAGATCATCACGTTACGGATCAGTTAACTTACAAGTACAGACAGTATAAAAATAGTTCCGTCAAGGCGGGACTATTTTTTTATACGCCTACATTTACAACATGAAAACATTTGATGAAAAGTTGGAAGAACTGATAGTCCGGGCACTGGAGGAAGACCTGGGTGATGGGGATCATTCCACCCTGAGTGTCATACCTCCCGGAAAACGCGGAAAAGCCGTACTTAAGATCAAGGAAGCAGGCATTCTGGCCGGGATGGGTGTGGCTGAAAAAATCTTCCGCTTTCAAGAACCGGATGTGCTGTTTACGGCTTTTAAAAAAGATGGGGAATGGGTCAATGCGGGTGAAACAGCCTTCGAACTCGAAGCCTCTGTTTATACCATCCTTACCTGTGAAAGATTGGTATTGAACTGTATGCAGCGCATGAGCGGTATCGCCACCCTCACACATCAATACGTGGAGAAGATCAGGGACTATCCCACCCGTTTGCTGGATACCCGGAAAACCACTCCCAATTTTCGCCTGCTGGAAAAAGAAGCCGTACGGATCGGTGGCGGTGTCAATCATCGTTTTGGATTGTATGATATGATCATGCTCAAAGACAATCATATTGATTTTTGCGGTGGGATCGCGGCAGCGATTGATGCCGCCGATGCCTATAACCGTCGCTTGCCGGAACCTTTGCGTATCGAAGTCGAAACCAGGACAATGGCCGATGTGCAGGAAGTGATGAAAGTGGGAGCGGGTAAGGTATTCCGTATCATGCTGGATAATTTTTCCCCGGCATTGTTATCCGAAGCGATAACATTGATAGATCATCGTTTTGAAACAGAAGCCAGCGGTGGCATCCATCTTGACACAATCGTTTCCTATGCCCGGACAGGCGTGGATTTTATCAGTGTGGGAGGATTGATCCACCAGGCAAGAAGTATCGATTTGAGTTTGAAAGCCGTTATTTTATAATTTCATCCCATGTCAAAGAAAAACAAACCCGATACCAGAGGATTTGTATACAGCACGGATCCCGGTTTCCGCTTTGAAGAAGAGAATACGGCAGCTGCCGAAACCCTGTTACCCGCCAAACAAAAATTGCGCATCCGCCTGGATACCAGGCAAAGAGCCGGCAAATCCGTAACACTGGTTACCGGTTTTTCGGGCACCGAAGCTGATCTCGAAACTTTGGGTAAACAACTCAAGAATTATTGCGGTACGGGTGGCAGTGTTAAAGACGGGGAAGCCATCATCCAGGGTGACCAGCGCGATAAAGTAGTACAATGGCTCCTGAAACAGGGATATGGGGATGTGAAGAAGGTATGACTTTTGGAAAGTGTAAGAACTTTCCAAAAGTTAAAACAACTATCCTGTAAAGCCAATCTTATTATGTGTTCCGTCGCAGTAGGGTTTATTGCCTGATCCACCGCAACGACAGAGTGCCGTGGATCCTTTTTTGGTGGTATGCGTTCCATCACTCAGGGTGATATGACAGTCTGTTTTTATCAGGATCGGCCCATTCGGTTTGATCTGTATTTCCATGATCTCAGCGGTTTCACCGGTAACAACCGGCTCATGGTTCTTCCCGGTATTCTCTGGGGCTTCGTTCATAAAATAACTCAGCGCACCGCTGGGACATTTGCGTATCTGTTCCATGATCCGTTCGGTATCACTTCCTTCCATATTTACCCAGGGTCTTTTCAAAGGGTCGAATACTTCACGGAGTTCCGTCCAGCAAATCCGGCTGTGAATACAGGTATCGGGTTTCCAGACAACGGTAATTTCACCGTTGGTATATTTTAGCGTGTTCTTTGGCATACAAATAAGCTTACGGATACAATGTACGAAGCAACCCGATTTTTACAAAATAAGCAACCGGTCGGAAACAGCGGGTTTAATAATCGATCTCAAGATTGAGTCTTTCCTTTAAATCCCTTACCAGTGGATATTGTTCGGCGATGTACTCAAATTTCTGTTTGCTGTTGAGTCGCATATGGGCGGGTATGTCTTCCCTCTCACTCGCTTCCACCAGTACATCGAACAATATGGCCCGGTTATTAAATTCCGTATGGAGATAATCCAGCAGCATGGTTTTTTCCTGCTCTACAAATTTTTGCGAAGTGAGTGCTGACACGGTTACGGTAAAACGGGTATCACTGTCGAGTTCCAGTCGCGCCGATTTAAATGTTCCGGCAGAGGAATGCTTGAGTTGTTTTTCAAGTTCCAGGGTATAAGTGTCCCAGCATTGTTGCAATCGCTCGATTGTCAGGTTCTCGGCTTCCTTCACTTCTTCTATCGCATATTGATCGCCGTATTTTTCCCTGAGCGTGTCCAGCAGGTTTTTCTTGTTCCCATTACCCGAAACAGCTGCTGTTTTTGACGGGTTCTTTTTGGGCGTTGTCGAAATGACTGGTTCAGCCGGAGGAGCCGGAATGGGCTTTTTTTCGTCGATATACAATCTGGCTTCCGGCTTTTTTGGCGCTACGGCAGGGGTCAGTTGCTGAAGGGAAACTATGGGTTTGGTTCTGACGGCAACCGGGTTATCCAGTCGTTTTTTTTTAACAACCTGGCCTTTGTCTACCGACAATTCTATGGCCTGTTGCAGAAAATTCAGTTTGATGAGCGTCAGTTCAACATGCAGTCTTTTATTTCTGGCCATTTTATAATTGATCTCGGCCTCGTTCAGGATATTCAAAGCGCTAACCAGGTAAGAGATCCCTGTTTTTGCTGCCGTGCTGATGTATTTTTCCTGCATGCCTTCCACCACTTCCAGCAGTGTTGCCGACTTGGGGTCTTTGCAGACGAGCAGGTTGCGGATAAATTCGGCGAGACCGTTCAGAACCAGGTCTCCCTCAAACCCTTTGCGGTTGATCTCATCAAAGAGCAACATGGCTCCGGAAAGATTCTGTGTTTGCAGATCCTCCAGCATCCGGAAATAATAATCCTCATCCAGGATATTCAAATGTTCCAGTGTGTTCTGATAGGTAACCGTCCCGTTGGTAAAGCTTACGATCTTGTCCAGAATGCTCAATGAATCCCGCATACAACCTTCACTTTTCTGGGCGATCACCTGCAAGGCGGCTTTCTCCGCTTTCAGGCCTTCCTTCTCCACGATTTCCTGCAGGTGTTCAACGGTATCATTATTCGTGATCCTTTTAAAATCGAATATCTGGCAACGGCTCAGGATGGTTGGCAGTATCTTATGTTTTTCTGTAGTGGCCAGGATAAAAATGGCATAGGGTGGTGGCTCTTCCAGCGTTTTCAAAAAAGCATTGAAGGCACTGGCACTCAGCATGTGAACCTCATCCACGATGTATACTTTGTATTTGCCTGCCTGTGGAGCAAACCTGACCTGCTCCACCAGGGAGCGGATATCATCCACCGAGTTATTGCTGGCTGCATCCAGTTCGTGGATATTGAGTGACGTGCCTGCGTCAAAAGAAACACAACTGTTACAGGTATTACAGGCTTCCCCATCTGGTGTCCGATTGGTACAATTGATGGTTTTGGCAAGGATCCTTGCACAGGTTGTCTTTCCCACACCCCTGGGACCGCAGAATAAAAATGCATGTGCCAGCTGATTATTCCGGATGGCATTTTTCAGGGTGGTTGTGATATGCGCCTGTCCTACCACAGTATTGAAATTCTGTGGCCGGTACTTTCTGGCTGATACAATGAACTTATTCTCCATAGACTGTTTGCAAGATAGCGTATTACCTGCAAGCCTTAAAGGCTAGATGGTGCAGAATGGGTTAATGTGAACAATTTTCCGGTATTTCGGTAGCGGGTTACCCGGTCATTATTTGTAGTCCATTTCCGGATGCTTTTCAAAAGCTTTGTTTCTGTCAAACAGGTATCGGAAGGTGACCATCTGTCTGCTCTGTACGCCCCCCAGTGACTTATAAATATTGATCATTTTTGGATTCCATTCACCCGCCCAACCCATTTCATATTGCGTATACCAGCCCTTCCCCTGTAATAACAAGGCACATTCATAAATCATAAAACTGTCAATGCCCAGAGCCTGGTATTTGGGTACCACACCAAAAGCGAGACCGGTTAGCCGTTTGTTATAACCGGTTTTCTTCATCCATAACAGGCGAAGTTTTTGCAACCATCCCAGTTTCCCATTAAAATGTTTGAAATACTGGTTCAGGTCGGGGATATTGATGAACATGGCAATGGGTTCTTCCTTATAATAGGCAAACCAAACCGTTCTTTCATCCATAATGGGTTTCATCTTGGAAAAAAGTTTGATCACCTGTTCTTTTGTGATCTCCTTGGCTTCCCCGTGTTGCGCCCAGGCTGCATTGTAAACCGTAGCAAAATCACCCGCATATTTCTCCAGTTCACGCAACCTGACATGTTTGGCTTCATAGCCGGGTTTGGCTTTAAATTTGGCGTGTCTTTCCGGGAAACGTGGCGGAAGCGGGTCATCCACATTCATCGCATAGTAATACTGGTTATAATAGTTCTCAAAACCGTATCGGGTAAACAGTTCCTTGTAATAAGGCGGATTGAAAGACATGCCATACATCGGTTCCTTATCAAAACCTTCCACCATCAATCCCCACCATTTATCACGATCTCCAAAATTGATCGGACCATCCATCGCTTCCATCCCCTTGTTCGCAAGCCAATCTTTGGCGGTATCAAATAACCGATTGGCTACCTGCTGGTCATCTATGCAATCAAAAAAACCAATACCGCCTGTTGGGAAATCCGTTCCTTTATTGATGTATTTGGAGTTGGTAAAAGCGGCGATCCTGCCCAACCAATTACCCTGTTCATCACTGATGATCCAGCGTTTGGTTTCTCCGTATTTATGGTTTTTGTTTTTTTCGGGATCAAACACATCATTCACCTCATTATCAAGTGCCCTGATATAGTTCGGATTAGCCTTGTTCAGCTGGTAATTTATTTCCAGAAATATTTGTCGGGTAGACTTGTCGTTTACTTCAATCACTTTCATACAAACCAATTAATTTTTTCCGGGTTTCTGGTTTCGAAAATACAGAATCCTTTGATGTGTAACAGCAGGCGTCCGGGAAAACGATTTTTCAACGCCATTCTGTTTAGTCTGCAAACAGTTTGGCTTCCATTTTCTTATCGTGACCATAGATGTCTTTGCGGAAATTCAATCGTCCATCAGCATCTACCCAGGCTGTAAAATAGACAATATACACGGTAACTGGTTTTTGCAGGCTGACCCATTTTTCCTTTGCCAGGTGCATGGCTTCATCAATGGTGCTGTCATTCCAGGCTGAATCGTTCCGGAGGAGATAAGAGGCGAATTTCTTGGGTTCGCTTATCCGGATACACCCATGACTGAACCCCCTGCTGGTTTCTGAAAAAAGGTTTCTGTTCGGCGTATCATGTAAATAAATATTGTAATTATTCGGGAAAAGGAATTTTACCAGACCCAGCGAATTGTGTGGGCCGGGTACCTGGCGGATGATGGGAATACCATTACTGTATCCTGTGATTTCCATATGGTTTCTGGAAAGATAATTTGGATTTCTCCGTATGGCAGGCAGCACTTCTTTGCGTACAATACTGGATGGCAGGTTCCAGTAGGGACTAAACACCACATAGGAAAGCTTCCCTGAAAAGATAACCGTGTTATTGGCTGCCGAACCCACGATCACATTCATATCGAATAGCTGATGCCCGCTGTCAAAAACATGCAATTTGTATTCTGGGATATTGACCAGCACAAAATTGCTGGCTCTTTCAATGGGCATCCACCGGATCCTTTCCAGGTTTATGAGTAACTGTTTGATCCGGTCAGCGATGGGCACATTCAGTTCACCGATCATATTATTCCCGATGATGTCATCAACGGCAAGCCCCATCCTTTGTTGGAAATTCCGGGTGGCCGTTACAAGGGCTGTGTCAAAAACCGCACTGGTATCCGACTCTTTCAGATCACCCAATAGAAAAAGCTTTTGTTTCACAAGCCGGATCCTTGGATCCGTTATTCCCGGGTGTAAGGACTGCTTCACAGGAGGAACCAGTTCGGGTGAGTGCTGTCTTTTCAGGTTTTGGTATTGGGTCAGGTATTTTTCCAGCTTCTGGTATTGCACATTGGCCGAAACCATAAATGCGGCCTGTTCCCCCTTGTTTTTAAGCGCGGAATCCAGTAAGGCCGATATATTGATTTTCTTTCTGGGAATGAACCACCCCAACTGGGCGGCATCCAGGTCACTTCCCCTGAATACTTTTGACGCATAGCTGAAAAACTGTCCGGTTAGCCTTAATTCGGTTTCGGTAACGATGGGGGCAGTCATACTGTTTTTTGAATGCAATGCGGCTACCTTTTGGTACAGTTCTTCCAGCTTTGAATTGTAAAGGGA
>JAGWTX010000652.1 GCA_028875955.1 Bacteroidota bacterium
TATCCCATATTTGATGCCCAGGGCAATCTCCAGAATGTGATCATTCAGCATACGGATGTGTCTGACAGGAAAAGGGCGGAGGAATCCTTGCGTACCAGTGAACTCAGATTCAGGTCCCTGATTGAGAAAGGCTCAGAAATCATTGCGCTTCATGATCGGGAGGGTAAGGTCATGTATATGAGTCCTTCCATCCGCACTTTGCTGGGTTATGATCCGGAGGAACGGATCGGCAGATCCGGATTGGAAAATGTACATCCTGAGGACCTCTCCCGTATTGTACAAACCCTGCAAAAACTCATCTCCCAACCAGGTTCAGTAGTATCCGCACAATGGCGGCACTTGCATGCCGACGGAAGCTGGCATTGGATGGACGGTGTAGCCACTAATCTGCTGAATGACCCCCATGTTAATGCGGTGGTTCATAATTTCAGGGATATCACGCAGCAAAAACTGGCAGAAGAAAAGATCATACTCGAAAAAGAACTTTCCGCATTCATCATCAACAGTCTGCCGGGGATTTTTTATTTATACGATGAGTCGCTGCATCTGTTGAGGTGGAATAATAATTTCTCAACAGTGAGTGGCTATGCGAGCAGTGAGTTGCAACAAATGACACCGCTTGATTTCTTTGAAGGTCAGGAAAAACGGTTGGTAAAAGCAAATATCGAAAAGGTATTTGCACAGGGTAAGGCTGAATTGGAAGCCAATTTGTATACAAAAGATAAGCAGAAGATCCCATTCCATTTTACAGGCTGGGCTACAGAATTTGAAGGCAAAAGATGCATGATTGGAATGGGAATCGACATTTCATTGCGGAAACAGAATGAGGCACAGTTAAAGCTGCTGGAATCAGTTGTCACCTACGCATCGGACAGCATCATTATTACAGAAGCAGAGAACATAAACGGGGATGGTCCTAAAATCATGTATGTCAACCAGGCATTTTGCAAAATGACAGGTTACCGTCCGGAAGAATTGATTGGTAAAACCCCCAGGATGTTGCAAGGGCCTGAAACCGATAGGAAGGAATTGGATAAATTAAGGCAGGCATTGGAAAACTGGACACCTTTCACTACCGAGATCATCAATTATACAAAAACAGGGAACCCCATTTGGGTACATATTTCACTGACACCTGTGGCTAACCAGGAAGGGTGGTATACGCACTGGATCGCCGTAGAAAATGATATCAGCATGCGGAAGGCGGCTGAACAGGAATTGAAAGTGAAAAACTCCGAACTGCAGAAATTATCCAACTATTTAAAAAACGTAAGGGAGGATGAACGTAAATATCTGGCCAGAGAAGTGCATGATGAGTTGGGGCAACTGGCTTCTGCCCTCAAAATCGACATTGATTGGCTTTCCCCGAAATTTCCAAATAATGATGCAAATATTGAAAAAAGGGTATCCCATGCAAACCATACGATCCAGGTATTAATTAGCACCATTCGAAAGATAGCGGCGAGTCTGCGGCCAAGTGTATTGGACGATTTTGGCTTGAAAGTGGCACTGGAAATGCATTGCAAGGAATTTGCCAAACTAAATGATATCGAAACCCATTTTAGTTCAAACATTAATTCCGCAAATCTGACCACTGAACAGAAAACAGAACTTTTCCGGATGACACAGGAATCCTTGACCAATGTTATGCGGCATGCAATGGCTACAAAAGTGAATGTCAGTCTTCTGGAAAATGATTCAATGATTCAGCTTACCATCGAAGATGATGGGATAGGCTTTGATAGCAACATAAAAAAGAACACATTGGGCTTAATTGGTTTACGTGAAAGGGCCGCATCCTTGCAGGGTAAACTGACCATTCAATCCGAACAGGGTAAGGGAACGGTTGTAAAGGTCGAAA
>JAGWTX010000048.1 GCA_028875955.1 Bacteroidota bacterium
GGAATTCAAAGGGCAGATGCCCAGTTGGGTGTGGGTGCAGCAGCACATGCGGCCGTAAACACAACTGTTAACACAACCAGGGCAACCAATGCCGTTCTCAACGCAACTCAAAGAGTAACTACAGCAACTGCACATGCAGTAAGAAGCAGTACCCAGGCGGTTACACAGGCTACCAGATCAAGTATCCGGTCGGCCAGGAAAATCAAAAACGACACCCGTATCCAGGCCGCTGCAGATGCTTCTGTTAAAAACAATTCACAGGCTTCTGCAAATAGTAATGCAGGCGGAGAAGACAGGGGGTTGATCCGCGCCGCAGCTGTTTCTGAAGCGGATGCACATGCAAACGCGCATGCAACGCTGCCGATGAAAGATGTTGCCGATGATGTGTCAACCACTTCAGCAGAAACATCCAAAACTGAAGAAAAATCAAAAGCCGATATGATCAAAACCACTTCAAAAGCAAAAGAAAAGGCGGGTACCGTTTCAGGCAAAACAAAAGTAAAGGGAGAGGTTGCAGCCAGCAGCACCGTTACATCCGGCCACTAATCGGTATGTATAGCTTATTTGCATTTACCCCGCTTCCGGGTACCATGCCTATTCATTGACTAAAACAAACGTTATGAAAAATAAGTATCTGTTATTGCATGTATTGATCGGTCTTTGTCTTCCGGTTTTTGTAAAGGCACAGGAGAAAAAGAATACGACCGAACAAAAAGATGCTTTTAGTGCCATGGCAACTTATCAATCGGCGCTTCATTATTTCGGGAGGACAGACAGTCTGAAAAGCAGTGGCTTATTTCCCACCCTTGGATTTGAATCCAGAACAGGTTTATATGCACAGGGGAGTTTTATATTTGTCAATAACAGTGCGCAGTCAAATGAATATTCAGGCAGTACGCTGGAAGCGGGGTATCGTTTTCCGCAAACCAAACATTTTAGCGGCAATATTTTTTATTCGCAGTTTCTTTATAAAGACAAAAGCATGCTGGTGCAATCCGCCTTACATGCACAAACGGGTCTGAACCTGAATTACCTGAATTCAATTCTCAATGTCAATACTGGTGTGGATCTGAAATTTTCCGACCAGACCGATCTGGGGTTAACAATTGGATTTGACCATCTTTTCCTGATTCACCAGGAAGGGTCCGGTAATGCACTGGGGATTAATCCGAGTATCTATGCCTATGCCGGAACCCAAAAATTCAGCAATACCTATCTGGAAAAGAAAAATTTCCTGGGTATACCCGTAACACAGCAAACAACTGAAAAATATACACAGCTGAATATCTTATCCTATGAAATTTCCCTGCCCATAGTATACGTATTCGGGAAATGCAATGCATCCCTGATCCCGGCATATACCCTGCCTCAGAACCTGCTTACCGTTGCAGGCAGACCCGATCTTTCAGAATATGGCAAGAATTTATTTTATGTTTCGCTAAGTCTGGGAATCCAATTATAGACCGGTTACTCAACCGGCTATCAGCGAATCGTTTGCAGGACCAGTTTCCATACTTTTTTTTGCAATACCCAAGCCCGCAAATAATTACCCTGCCGGTTATCCAGGGAGGTGACACCATATGTATAGACGAGATCCCCTTCATGAGAATTGCCTCCACCCAGGTATTGCAGGGTTGTTCCGGAAGGCATTGCCAGCAAACGCTGTACAATTTTTTGGATACCTGTAATAGGCAATTGTCCGTTTTGCTGTAACCGGGTTTCAACGGTCAGATAGCTTTCGATGGTCGGGGCATCCTGGTGCGACAAAGCTTCATTCAATATACTATCCGCCATGCGGACCTGATCAAAAGCAGCAGTCGCCCGGTTTCTTTTATCCAGTGTTTTTGCAAACAGGCTGTTTCCCTGAACAAATCCTACCGGGTATTCGGTACCCAGGTCGAGAATGTTTTTCCACTCTCCTTTTACATTCATTTTCCAGACCGAAGAAAAATGTCCCCTGGCAACCGGTTTATCGGACAGTTTTTCCGCACGCAATTCATATGGACCCGCAGTAACACCCAGATGACCACTGCTGCTGATTACGGCAAAATCAGGCTTCCAGCTAAGGATGGCTTTGTTCAAGGGTTGGTTTTGGTAATACCCAATCGCAAGGATGGCTTTCCCGTTTTTGAACACCAGCCCGGTACTATCCATAAAAGCCAGGAATCCTTCCCGGATCGTATGGGACTTAGTATAGGCCGCGAAGGATTTTTCTGCATCCAGCAAACCCGACAGGCTTTTTTGCGCTGGCAGGAAAGGAGAGAAAAATAAGCACATCATCACAAATACAACCCCTTTTATGTTATACATGGTGGGAATGGATTTTTTCTTAAAAATACATATTCCGGATGCGTGAACCCTTTTCATTTTATTAAGCATTCCGGCGCCATTACAAACCCGGGAATCGCTCCAGGCAACCGGTTCTGGCGGTAATGGGTGTGATAAATCATGCTTTTTACTGATGATGGTCATATACCGGGCAGGGGCAAGTTGGTAATTTGTCGGCTTAAATTTACCAAACCATTCGTATACCATGGAAAGCGCTCTCACCCAACCAGATTCAGCAGTATCCGGCAGCGTAAAAAATGCCGCTCTCTCCATTATCGACGGTAATGAAGCCGCTGTTTATATTGCCTATAAGACAAGTGAAGTTTGTGCCATTTACCCGATCACACCTTCATCGGCAATGGGCGAATTCGCTGATGAATGGAGTAGTGATAACAAAGAAAATATTTTCGGTGAAGTTCCCCGCATTATTGAAATGCAGAGTGAAGCCGGGGCAGCTGGAGCCATACATGGAGCCTTACAGGGCGGGGCATTGGCTTCCACCTTTACCTGTTCGCAGGGTCTATTGCTGATGATCCCGAATATGTACAAGATTGCGGGAGAGTTAACACCCACCGTATTTCATATAGCAGCCAGGTCATTGGCCACCCACGCCCTATCCATCTTTGGCGATCACAGTGATGTGATGGCTGTGCGCAGTACAGGATTTGCCATGTTGTTCGGGAACAGTCCGCAACAGGCGCATGATATGGCCATGATCGCAACCGCTGCTTCCCTAAAATCCAGCATCCCCTTTCTGAATATTTTTGATGGCTTCAGAACCTCCCATGAGCTGAATGAAGTATCCCTGATTCAGGATTCGGTTATCAAAGAGATGATAGATGTACAGGCAGTGGCCAGACATCGCAAACGGGCATTGAATCCTGAAACCCCTTCCATCAGGGGTACGGCTCAAAATCCGGATGTATTCTTCCAAAGCCGGGAAGCCTGTAACCAGTTTCACTGGAACGTGCCCGAAATCGTGGATACCACCATGCGCCGGTTTGAAAAACTAACCGGTCGTTCTTATCAGTTATTTGAATATTACGGTCATCCCGAAGCTGAAAAGCTCATCATCCTGATGGGATCTGCAACGGGGGCTGTTCATGAAACCGTGGACTATCTGAACCGGCAGGGTGAAAAAACCGGTTATCTGCATGTACACCTGTTCCGTCCCTTCTCTGTTAAACATTGTTTGGATGCCATCCCAAAATCTGTAAAAAAGATTGCCGTTCTGGATCGCTGCAAGGAAACCGGAGCTATCGGAGAACCCCTCTACATGGATATCATAAACGCCTTTCACAATGGATGGGAGACAACGATGCCTGCTATCATCGGGGGCAGATACGGTTTGGCTTCCAAGGAATTCAATCCCGGAATGGTGATGGCCATTTTTGCAGAACTCGATAAGGCAAAACCCAAAAACGGTTTCACCATCGGAATTGAAGATGATATCACACATACCAGTCTTTCTTACGACAAAAAGTTTTCTCTCGAAAAACAACACTTGTTCCGCGGACTGTTTTTCGGGTTGGGTGCCGATGGAACCGTAAGTGCCAATAAGAACACCATCAAGATAATTGGGGATGTAACCAATGATCACGTGCAGGGTTATTTCGTCTATGATTCCAAGAAATCCGGATCCTTAACCGTATCGCATCTCCGTTTCAGTCATCAACCTATCCGTTCTACCTACCTGATCAATTCTGCCAATTTCATTGCCTGTCATCATTTTCAATACCTGGAGAAATATGATATCCTGAAAGATGCAGAAAAAGGAGCGACTTTTTTATTGAACGCCCCCTATGCAGAAGAGGATGTATGGTACCAGCTGCCACACACGATTCAACAGGAGATCAAAGAGAAAGAATTGAAACTCTATGTGATCAATGCCTCAAAAGTGGCAAAGGAAACCGGTATGGGCTCCAGGATCAACTCCATTCTGCAAACCTGTTTCTTTGCCATTTCAAATGTCATACCCAGGGAAGAGGCTATCAGCTATATCAAAAAAGCCATTCGCAAATCCTATGGCAGAAAGGGGGAAGAGGTTGTTCAGAAAAACTTTAATGCGGTAGACAAAACCCTGGAAAATCTTTCCCTTCTGGATTATACGCTGCTGCCCATCGGCAATAAGGAGCCCGGAGCAGTGGTGGCAGGAAAAACAACCGATTTTGTAAAAAATGTGTTGGCCAGGATCATTGCAGGAGAGGGGGATGAATTACCCGTTAGTGCTTTCCCCGCCGATGGAACTTATCCATCCGCCACCACCCGGTATGAAAAAAGAAATATTGCCGAACAGGTGCCGGTATGGGATCCGGGTCTTTGCTCACAATGTGGCAAATGCTTTTTTGTTTGTCCGCATGCCGCGATCCGTCCCAAAGTATATAACAATGACCTGCTGACGGATGCGCCTGATTTCTTTAAACATACCGCACCCATCGGAAAAGAGTTTTTTAAGGAAACCGAATCCTATACACTCCAGGTTGCCGTAGAAGATTGTACAGGTTGTAATCTATGCGTTGAGGTTTGTCCGATCGAAAGCAAAACACAGCCCGGTCACAAAGCCATCAATATGCAGGACGTGATGCCATTAAAAGAAACGGAGATCAGGAACTGGGATTTCTTTATCTCCTTACCTGATATTGACAGGACCCGGGTTAACAGGGCAACCGTAAAAGGATCCCAATTACTCGAACCCCTGTTTGAATTCTCTGGCGCCTGCAGCGGTTGCGGAGAAACACCCTATTTGAAATTGCTGACACAGCTCTTCGGCGACAGGATGATCGTGGCCAATGCAACCGGATGCTCATCCATCTTCGGCGGCAATCTACCCACCACCCCCTGGAGTTCCAATGCAGAAGGTCATGGACCTGCCTGGGCCAATTCGCTTTTTGAAGACAATGCAGAATTTGGCCTGGGTATCAAACTGGCCACCGATATGAAACGCAATTATGCAATGGCGCTTTTAAAACAACTCAGGGAGGAAATAGGTGATAACCTGACCGAATCCATCCTGAAAAATGTGGAAAGCAACGAAGCGGAAATCATACAGCAAAGGATAAATGTTACCGAACTGAAGAGGATCCTTCAGCAAATTGATAAACCCGAAGCGGGTCTTTTGTACCAGGTGGCCGAATTCCTCGAACACAAATCCATGTGGATCGTGGGCGGAGACGGCTGGGCCTATGATATCGGTTTCAGCGGACTTGACCATGTTTTATCAACCGGAGAAAATGTAAATATCCTGGTCCTGGATACGGAAGTCTATTCTAATACCGGTGGCCAGAAATCCAAATCAACTTCTATCGGTGCGAGTGCCAAATTTTCGATCAAAGGAAAGACCACGGGTAAAAAAGACCTTGCCATGCAGGCCATCGCACATGGGAATGCCTTTGTAGCTGAAATCGCAATGGGTGCGAATGATGTTCACGCACTCAAAACCATCCTGGAAGCAGAAGCCTATCCGGGTCCATCCATCATCATAGCCTATAGCCACTGTATTGCGCATGGGTATGACATGTGTCACGGACTGGACCAGCAGGAGCTGGCGGTGAAAACAGGTTACTGGCCCCTGTTCCGTTTTAATCCTTTGAAAGAGCAGGGAAGCCGTTTTGTGATGGATAGTAAGGACCCTTCCCTACCGCTGGACGAATTCCTGTACCATGAGAACCGGTTTGCCACTATCAAAAACAATAACCCGGAAAAAGCGGTAGAGTTTCTGGCACTGGCCAATAACAGCATGCAGAACAGATGGGAAAGATTACAGGCTTTGAAAGCACTATAATAACCGATTGTTTGCTAACCCCTGGAGGAACCTGCTGGCAGGTTCCTCTTTTTATGCAGCAAACCGATCAGAGGATATGACCGATTGAAACTTCCTCCTGTTTTTCCTCACCGGAAAGCAGAAGAAGAAATAAAAAAAACCGATCCATTACCGCTAAAAAACGCTTTTCCATTTTTGTGATTGATTGTACAGTCGGGTTGTTCATAAGCCGTTTACCCTTCCGTTGGTTCAGATGCAGAAACGGATATTTTTTCCGCTGTTTTTGTCCAGATAACCTGGTGATCGTTTGTTGATGCCATGACCTCATCCACCAGTATCGTTGGCTGGTGCTTCCCTCCTGACAACACAGCCAGTATGAGAGAGGTTGAAATGTATTTTCCTTTCATAAAAATTTCTTTTTGTAATAAATGATACTGCAAAATTGTTCAAAAAAGAGTAACCATACTATCACATGATCATGTGAAATCCTTTACAGTATTGAATTACAAAGGTATCACACAAGTATGTGATGGCGTTTACCTTTCATCCTGCAACCTTCCCCACTTATCCTTGTTTTTACCAATACAAACCAGCGGGAAACGATATTTATTTTGTACAACTGTTCAGTAAGTGACCATTACCGATATGATTTCTTATCGGCCATTGTACTTTTCAAATCAGGCAGTTTAGAAAGGCCCTGCTATTTTTAGCAGGGCAATTTTCTGAGGCTATCACATAGCTATGTGATTTTTGGGTTACTGTTGAGCAAATGACGTTTTGTTTTTAGATTTGATGAACTTCCCTGTGCATGAAATCCTTTGTATTGCTGATAATCTGGAGCTTGTTTTCCATACAACTGCTGTTTTCCCAGCAGGGGTATACCTTTACAAGAATCGGTACGGAGGATGGTACCGGTCTGGCTTCCAATGTGGTCTATTGCACTTACCGTGATCAAAAGGGATATATCTGGGTGGGCACAGCCAATGGGCTACAAAGGTTTGATGGAAGTAAGTTTGTACAGATAAGCGCTGATAAACAGAAAAACATCTTACTGGTCTCCAGCCTCACACAGATTATTCCTGGCGGCAACCATACCATCTGGTTAAGTTTTCCGAACCGGCAGGAATTCGGGTTATTCAATACCTCCACCTACCAATACCAGCACATCCCGATCGATGTCCTGATTCCGAACAACCCCCTGAGCGAAACACATTATGATGCCAATGGGGTGGTTCAGCAAAACGTTACCCATAGCTATACCTATGACACTGAAGGCAATCCGGTTACCCGAAAAACCACTTCCAAAATGATCGGATATCCCGAGGAAATTGAAAATGCCAGGTTCTTTTACTGATGAGGCAAGATCAATCCCCTGTAAAACACCCGCAATTGCGGGTGTTTTGCTTTAAAAACCGCACAAACCTGCAATTCACACGTTTATGTGATATGAAACCTGCAAATTCAAGGATAATTTTGTGCTACAAAAGAGCATTTGAAAACATCCCATCCATATACATTTCTGACACTGCTGGGCATTACCTGCTGTGTATGGGTATCCTCCCATGAGCCGGCAATAAAAGCTCCTCTTTACCAGGAAACCAGGGAAACGCATTTGGCAAAAAATATAAAAAATACTGAAAATCAATTAGTTAAAAAAGAAATGGTTACTACAAGTTCCATTTCTATCGAAGAAGGAGGGTTTCGGTTTGCTGTCTGGTAATCTACTTTCGATATCCGAAAATAATGGCTGAACAAGGGTTCGGCACCCGATAATTGAACCTTACTGCCTGGCTTTTGTTTATTTTTGCAGTTGTAGATGGAATCTGCAGTTTAAACGAAGAAATATGATAAAAACAGGTAATCCGGTAATCAGTATTTATACCGAAATGACGCCCAATCCCGAAACCATGAAATTTGTGGCCAACAAATTATTGTATCCGGGAAAGAGCATCGATTTTGCTGATGAGACCCTGGCAACACCCTCACCACTGGCTAAGGAACTGTTTAGTTTCCCTTTTATCAAAAGCGTATTTATCGCCAGCAATTTTGTCACGCTTACCAAGACTTCCGATACGGAAGACTGGCAGGATGTGATACCTGCTATCAAGGAATTTTTAAAAGACTATCTGGAGAACGGAGGGGTTGTGGTAAACGAGGAAGAAGTGGCCAAGGTGAAACAGGAAGCCAGCAATACCGTAAGCGCAGATGATGATGATATTGTAAAAAGAGTGAAGGAATTACTGGAAAACTATGTAAAACCAGCAGTTGAGATGGATGGCGGCGCTATTCAGTTCAAGAGCTATCATGAAGGCACCGTAAACCTGATGTTACAAGGCAGTTGCAGCGGATGCCCCTCATCTATGATTACACTGAAAGCGGGCATCGAAGGCATGATGAAACGCATGATACCTGAAGTGAAAGAAGTGGTTGCTGAAGCTGAATAATTTTTTGTGAGTTGAGTTTTTCAAAATGTCCTGCCCCCTGGGTAGGGCATTTTTGTTTCGGCCTGTTTACGAATGCATTTTCCGTTAACTTTAATACGGCCAAAATCATCCGAATGGACAAAGGGGAACTTATCGGGTTGTTACATCAGCATCACAACGCTTTTATCCGGGACCTAGCCAACCATACGGATCAGGAATTTCGTTTTGCCCCGGAAGGTAAATGGTCGGCTGCGCAGCAGCTGGATCATCTGATCAAATCGGTTGCACCGGTAACCCTGGCGATGGCCCTTCCTCCTTTTTTGCTGCAGTGGCTGTTTGGTGTAGCCAACCGCCCATCCAGGAGCTATGAAGCACTGGTTGAAAAATATCACTGCAAACTGGGTGAAGGCGGGAGGGCTTCGGGAAGATTCATACCCAAAGAGAGCAAGACACTCCCCCAAAAACGCTTACTCAGAAAACTGGAGAGACTGGTAGACAGGCTTTGTAAGCGAACAGAAAAAATGGACGAGCAATCGCTCGATACCTATCTTTTACCCCATCCCTTACTCGGCAAACTTACGCTTCGTGAAATGCTATATTTTACGGCATATCATGCAGAACATCACCGGTTATTGGTGAAAAAAGGGTTAACAGGTTATCACTGACAAAACCTTTTTTTGCAAAAAATCAATCAGTATGAAACAACGGCTTCGCCGATGGGCCAGTAATATACCGGAAACACTGCCCGCTACCTTGATAGCAGTCTGTTTTGTGTATTTGTTTACCAGGCACAGTGGTATCGGGATTTCGCCGGACTCAGTCATGTATGCAAGTGCTGCCGGGCATTTGCGTGACGGTCTTTCTTTTACCGATTTTAACGGCATGCCACTTGTTGATTTTCCTGCCGGATACCCATCCTGCTTAGCCCTGTTCTCGATGCTCTTTCCCGGCTCCTTATTGTCGATGGCAAACTGGTTGAATGGCGCTTTATTTGTTGGCGTCCTTTTACTCACTCAGCTGATCTGGAAGGAGCAAAATAAAACAACAGGCATCATTTCCAGTTTATTTCTTTTGTTACTGGCCTGCAGCCCCTGTCTTATCGAAGTATAC
>JAGWTX010000653.1 GCA_028875955.1 Bacteroidota bacterium
AGCCAGTATGAGAGAGGTTGAAATGTATTTTCCTTTCATAAAAATTTCTTTTTGTAATAAATAATACTGCAAAATTGTTCAAAAAAGAGCAACTGCAATATCACATGATCATGTGAAATCCTTTACAGCATTGAATTACAAAGGTATCACACAAGTATGTGATACCGTTTACCTTTCATCCTGCAGCCTCCCCCACTTATCCTTGTTTTTACCAACACAAACCTGCAGGAAACGATATTTATTTTGTACAGCTGTTCAGTAAGTGACTATTATCGATATGTTTTCTTATCGGCCATTGTACTTTTCAAATCAGGCAGTTTATAAGGCCCTGCTATTTTTAGCAGGGCAATTTTCTGAGGCTATCACATACCTATGTGATTTTTGGGTTTCTGTTGAGCAAATGCCGTTTTGTTTTTAGATTTGATGAACATCCCTGTGCATGAAATCCTTTGTATTGCTGATAATCTGGAGCTTGTTTTCCATACAACTGCTGTTTTCCCAGCAGGGCTATACTTTTACAAGAATCGGTACGGAGGATGGTACCGGTCTGGCTTCCAATGTGGTCTATTGCACTTACCGTGATCAAAAGGGATTTATCTGGGTTGGTACGGCCAATGGGCTACAAAGGTTTGATGGAAGTAAGTTTGTCCAGATAAGCGCTGATAAACAGAAAAATATTTTACTGGTTTCCAGTCTCACGCAGATTATTCCGGGCGACAACAATACCATCTGGTTAAGTTTCCCAAACCGGCAGGAATTCGGGCTGTTCAACACTTCTACCTATCAATACCAGCACATCCCCATTGAAGCCACCCGTCCCATGCTGGCAAAAAACGATTTCAGGTTATGGAAAGATCATAAAGGGGAAGTTTTTATTACCGTTTTTGATTATGGAATACTCCATTATAATAAAACAAAAAAGGTATTTGTAGATGATAACTATTTCCATTTCCCGGCAGGCTGGACACCCAACAAAGGGCATTTCGAGGATACCCTGACACATCTTTACTGGTTTCCCTGTGGTAATAACGGTTTGGCAGTATATGATGGTTTGACCGATAAATTATATACGCATGATTATAACCCGAAAAAGATCAGGCTTCTCGACAACACATCGATCAAACCCGCCACTTCGGAAGTCTTTATAGACAGCAAAAAAAGGCATTGGGTGTTTAACTGGCCGGAAGCACATATCAAACGATGCTTTGATGAAAAGGGCAACGAAACCGGAGATACACTGGGTATCAATTTCAGCCGGGAATATTCTGAATTGCGTAATTTCTTTGAAACAAGAAAAGGGGTGTTATGGATGTACGGGGTAAATGTATTGCTGAATTATGATAACCAGCACCACCGGTTTTATTTTTATGATCATCATTTCCCCAGCAGTTCCGGAATTGTTTGTGAAAACATCTTCCACATGATGGAAGACCAGGACGGCAGTATTTGGATTTCAACCGACAACGGTCTGTATTTTACTTCATCCCGGAGCGGTACCCTGAATGTGGTAAACAGATTGTTCGGTGAACAGCATGGGGATGTGGAGATAACCGATCTCATCGAACTGCAATCCGGCCGCAGATGGATCAGTACCTGGGGAAACAAAGTGATAACGCTCAACAACGACATGACCGAATATGATGCCGGCATATATCGGTCGATGCCGAAAATCAGTCAAACCGCCTGGGTCCAATACCGGCAGGTATGGTCGTTGTATCAGCACGGCGACGGAAAAGTCTGGATGGGATGTCAGGCAGGTAAGTATATGGTATATGATACGCTTACGCGGAAAACGCAGTTTCTCGAAGCAAAACCCTTGAGAGGTTCTACGATCCGTTACATAACAGGAGACAAAAAGG
>JAGWTX010000049.1 GCA_028875955.1 Bacteroidota bacterium
TACCCCTGATACCCAGCATACGCGAAAGGGTGGTGACCCCATCTTTTTCATCCTGCAAGTGCTGATAAACCTGTGTAATAGGATAAAATCCACCGATCAGCATACAGGCAGCTCCGATCCCCAGCCAGGGTAATTGGGAGAATGCAGGCCGATAATCGCCGGCACCCAGATATACCATGAGGAAAACAATACCTCCCTGGTTCAATATCACAATGAGGTAACCCATAATCGGATATTTTTTTAACCGGATACCCCGGTAACTATATAAACGGGAACAAATGATATAACAAAGGAGTAAACCTGCAAAAGCGGTAGAAAGCAAAACAGCCAGCAGAATAGCCAGCAAATCCATACCAAGGGTTACATAATACAATTCCTTTGTGGGTTCCATCGGATGACGGATGCCCCCGATGCTGTCTGTGTCCCTGTCCATAAAACTGTTATACCCGTTACTGGACGGGTATAGGATAAGATGAATGACCAGAAAAATACCCAGCGACCGGAGCAGGTGAATTTCGGGAACACTACCCAGTGCAAACCAGAAAACAGGCATCAGAAAGAAGGAAAATCGGAAACGCAGTAATTGTATGGTTGATTTTTGTAAAAGCATAGCCCCGATAATGATGTACCAAAAGTTAGGTCATTTTTCCCAAAATTCTAATACAGTTAATCCGACGGTTTTGTTGTCAGAAACTTACAAATCGGTCAGGTTCTTCCATTTTGAGGCTGACGCTAACCCTGGAAAAGGGATCCGGATACATGTTAACAAGCAGTTAAGAGGATTTTAAATAAATTAGCCCTGATTTACCTATAAAATCAGCATCCTAAGCACATAGGATTTAACTTGCAAAACAATCCTTTCAGGTATGAAACAGCATTTCTACGCTATTCTGGCATGTTTATTATTGATATCAGTTCATCAGAAGATCCATGCCCAGCAGATCGATTCCATGATGGCTGTTTATGCGGAAAGGTTCCCGACAGAGAAAATGCACATCCAGTTTGACAAAAACCTCTACAATAAGGAAGAGACTATCTGGTATAAAATTTATATACTCTCCGGTACGGAACTCAGCCAGCTGAGCAAGAATGTTTATGTGGAATGGTATGACACTTCCGGAAAGATGATCAAACAAACCGTTGCCCCGCTGTATCAGGCTACTGCAAAAGGGTCTTTTGACATACCTGCCAATTATTCCGGCAATTTTATTCATGTGAAGGCATTTACCAGATGGATGCTGAATGATGATCCCGCCTTCCTCTTTGACCGGGAACTGGCCATTAATACCAGCACATTACCCGCCAAAACCCCTGCCAAACCCATTGTATACAAAACAAGGGTGGAAACTTTTCCGGAAAGCGGGTTCCTGATCCAGGGGCTTACCAGCAGGGTGGCCTTTAAAGCAACGAACCAGTTTGGCAATCCTGTCTTTATCAAAGGCGTACTCACGGATAATAAAAACCTGGTACTGGATTCTTTGAGGGTGAAACATGATGGCATGGGCAGTTTCATACTTACTCCGGAACCATCAGAGTCCTATCAGTTGAAATGGACTGATGAAAACGGGAAAACCGGCGTAACAGATATTCCGGTAACCAAAAAAGAAGGGGCCAAGCTGGCCATTCGAACCACAAACGATAAGGCACTCGTACAAATCCAGCGAACCACAAATGCTCCGGATAATTTCAAACACATGAATCTGCTGGTGCACATGAACCAGAATCTCTTGTACAAAGTGAGCTTGAATTCATCTGAAAAAGAAGTGCTCAATGCGCAGATCCCCATTGACAATTTACCCACCGGTATCGTACAGTTTTCACTTTTCACTTCTGACTGGGTGCCGGTAGCGGAGCGGATCATTTTTGTGAATAATCATATGCATGAGTTCAACGCAAAACTGACTCCTGCCCTGGTGAACCTGGATAAAAGAGGAAAAAATGTTTTTGAGATTTATGTGACCGACACCGCCGTTACCAATATGTCCATTGCCGTTACGGACGCTTCCGTTTCAACACCGTATAATTATTCCATCTTTTCGGACATGCTGCTGAGCAGTGAGATAAAGGGAAAGATCTATAACCCGGCCTATTATCTGACCAGCGATGCGGATTCGGTTACCGCAAATCTGGATCTGGTCATGCTCACCAATGGATGGCGCAGGTTTGACTGGGAAAAAATCGAAGCCGGTCAATTACCCACTCTCAAATACCCCCGCGAAACAGATCTCATGCAGGTATCCGGAAAAGTGTTCGGGATGAATTCCGTTAGTTCCCGGGGGCCGTTATTGTTGAATGTGATTATTGCGGGAAAAGACAGCAGCAAGCATTTTGCATTTATCCCGGTAGAAAAGGATGGCAGTTTTAAACAGCCCGGTTTATATTTTTATGACACGGCAAAAGTATATTACAGCTTTAACGGGAATGACAAACTAACCGATATCACCCAGGTGCAGTTTGACAACGGTCTGCTTAAACAGACCCTGAAAACCATTCAATATGGCAATACCGATCATGCTTCTCCCCTATCGGACAGCCTGGCAAAAGCAAAGATGGATTATCTTTTAAACGAACAGGAATTACTGAAAAAAAACATGGCATCGGCTACTTTGCAGGAAGTGGTCGTAAAAGCCAGATCCAAAAGCAAGGAAGAGATTCTTGATGAGAGATATGCCAGCGGTCTTTTTTCCGGCGGCGATGCACAAACATTTGACCTGACTGACAACCCGGCCAGTTATGGCTCTCTCGATATCATTTCCTATTTACAAGGCAGGGTTGCCGGTCTGATCATAACAGGTTCCGGTGGAAATATGACCATGTCCTGGAGGGGTGCTACGCCGGATCTGTTTGTCAATGAATCCCCCTCTGATATGAACATGGTACAAAGCATCAGTGTAAGCGATATCGCCATGGTAAAGGTTTTCCGGCCACCCTTTTTTGGTTCCATCGGCGGAGGCAGCGGTGGCGCCATTGCTATTTATACCAAGAAAGGAAACGATGCCACGAAAGGGAATCCCAACAGTAAGGGTCTGGAAAATACGGTATTGGGCGGGTATTCCAGATTCAAGGAATTCTTCAACCCCAATTACGAAAAAGCTACCGATACCTATGAGCAGGACATGCGCAGCACTTTATATTGGAACCCATATGTGATCACCAACAAGAGAAGTCCGAGATACAAAGTGGAATTCTACAACAACGATATCACCAAAAAATTCCTGGTTGTATTGGAAGGGGTCAACAGTGATGGCAAGATGACAAGGACGGTAAAGCTGATCGAATAAATCAGATTATTCCCATTTGCTGCATCAGATAAGTGGCATTCCTGGTTTGTGCAACACCTGCCCTTTTTGTAAAATCAAAGTGCAGACCCGAATCGGTCAGTTCACTTTCAAAACAAAAATTTGCGATGGCACCGGGATAACTGTCGGCCAGGATACCCAGTTCGGTATCATGCGTAGCGATACAAACCAGACATTCCTTTTCTAACAGTTTACGGATCAACAATGCCGTTCCATCATGTTTGTCCCTGGAATTGGTACCCCGCATCACTTCATCGAGCAATACCAATGCAGGCGCTTCCCCTGATAAAGCATCCATAATATTTTTCAGACAGGTCAATTCTGCATAAAAATAGGAAGTACTGTCCTCCAGCGAATCTATATGATGAAAGGAAGTCAGCAGGTTCATCGGACGACAGATAAACTCCTTTGCATATACCGGTGCGCCTGTTTGTGCCAATATCATGTTCAGGCCAAGCGTACGCAGATAGGTACTCTTCCCCGACATATTGGATCCTGTAATCAGGTAAAGCTGTTCAGGATCACCGAGAAAAATATCATTCAGAACAGCAGTACCCGATTTCATCAGCGGATGCCCCATCCCCCTCGCCTGTATTTTCAAATCCGTATTTGAAAATCGGGGAAATACATAATCCGGATGATTGTTATGAAAGACAGCCAGTGAAAATAGGGACTCCATTTCACCTAAAGAGGCAAACCACTGACCGATCCGGGTTTGATAGGTATGCTGCCATTTCAGATAGGCCCTGGCGCAAAGCAGGTCCGTAAGAAAAAGCGGGTTGAGAAAAAAAGAAAGCATGTTCAACCTGAGATCATACCAATCCACCAGTCTTGCCAATTTGCGAAATGCGCTGGAAGCAGCCACTACCTGTTCTTTTTGCTTTAACAGGTACGGGTCTTCAAAAGCCTGATCTGCGATCAACTGAAAACAGGCTGCATATTGTCCGAACAGATAACTTCGTTTTGAGATATGCTGGTAAATTGGGTTTTGCTTTTTATTGATCAACGTGAGAATCAGGAATCCGAGCATACCGAAAATCAGCAAAAAACGATAATCAGCCGACACTATCGCCTGACCCACCATAACAGCTCCCATGACAGGCCAGACTTGAGCCATCAGGCTCCAGAACCGGCTATTCAGTAATTCCGCACCCTCATCGATCCCGGTCTGCAGTTGCTGGAGCGAATCTCCTTCCTTCAGTAATAAGGTATGTGCCAGTAATTGTTGTCCGAAATCGGTTTTTGTGGAAAGCTCCTGAACAGCCGCCTGTCTGGCAATGATCTCGGATGGCTGCAACAGGGGATGCATCAATAATGCGCGTAAACTGTTTTTGCCTGATTGACTGCCCGTACGGTTGAGTAAATGAAAAAGTGAATGATTGCCAAACACGGACAAATCCGTGGTAAAACCCTGCTTACCCGAAAACCGGGCCCCGTTATCCAATTGGGAGGTACCGCCTTTCTCAATCAGTAATTCGTTCTCATTGATAAAAAGGAGCTGTTGCCATAAACTGATCTTTTTTTTCAAACGGTCTGCCAGAAGAACCGCAACCAGGAAACCAACCAGCATCGACAGGGACACCCAGATACCGGAATCCTGGAAACGGTTCCGGATAGCCATTACCAGAAACCAGGCAAAAAACACAAACAAGACAAGACGCAGATAGGAAAGCAAACGCAATTGCGATTGATACTTCTTTGTCTGTCCTGCAAAATAATCACGTCTTTGCTGGTTATATTTCCTGGTATCTGTTTCCATGGCTGTGGCTGCTTGATCAATATCAAATACTCAGTTCTCTATCAATGAAGTTCCATCGTCAATGGAAACAGTGTAGGTTTTGAGCGGATAGTGATAGGTTTTTTCAAATAAATCCGATATGGTGTTGATCAGCGAATCTGCCATCTCTTTTCTGACTATGTTGAGGGTACAGCCACCAAATCCCCCACCCATCATCCTGGCACCCATAACAGCCGGTTGCTCTGAAACCCATTTCACCAGGTTATCTGCTTCGGGGCAACTCACTTCATATAGTTTACTCAGACCTTCATGGGTGGCAAACATTTTTTTTCCGAAAGATCCCAGATCATGCTGCTGCAGATCCACACAAGCTTCCTGTAAACGCTGGATTTCTTCCACCATATATTTACAACGCATATACACTTTAGGGTCTTCGTCAGAAAGGCAGGCTTCTACCATGGTCAAATCCGCATCCCGTAAACTTTGCACCTGTGGAAATTTTTTCCGGATGATGGCAACCCCCGCTTCACATTCCTGCCTGCGTAAATTATATTCTGTGGAAGCCAGGGAATGTTTCACACCGGTATCAAACAACAGTATCCTTACATCGCTGGAATCAAAAGGCATATAGGCATATTCCAATGAACGGCAATCAAGTTTGATCACATGTTGTTTCTTGCCAAACATGCTGGCAAACTGGTCCATGATTCCGCACTGTACTCCCACAAATTCGTTTTCTGCCTTCTGTGCCAATTTTACCATTTGAATTTTTTCCAGACCCAGGTCAAATAGGCTATTCAACGCAAAGGCAGTGGCACATTCCACCGCGGCAGAAGAAGACAGACCTGCACCCAATGGTACATCTCCCATCACGACTGCTTCGAATCCCGAAAGCGGATACCCGGCCTGTATCATTTTTTGCACCACACCCAGTATATAATTCGGCCATTGCAGTTCACTGGATTCCAGTGCATCCAGTGATGAACTGCACTGCTGTTCAAGATCTCCTGCCACTAACCGTATCTGCCGATCCTCTCTTTTTTTGATGGCAATGTAAATCGCCTTATCAATGGCTGCAGGCAATACGAATCCTAAATTATAATCGGTATGTTCTCCGATAAGATTGATCCTGCCTGGCGACCTAACCAGCAGACCGGCTTTACCGAAATGTTCATTGAATAATTGGCGGATGAGGGTTACCATGTCAGCAGAGGTAGGCATACTTTCCAATAGAGATTTGTTGAAAAAAAATTGTTAGCTAATGACTTAATAAAGATTTTCCTACAGATTGGTTTCGAAATGAATGGGCGGTATGACCACATTTGTATACCCTTTTCTTTTCAAACGTTCTGCAAAGTCTATCTGTACATCATATTCCCCATGGACGAGAAAAAGGGTTTGTACCTGCGCGGGATTCTGACAGGCTAAAAACTGGCAGAGGTCATCATAATCGCCATGGGCACTCATGCTGCGCATTTGTCCTACTTCCGCTGCCACCTTATACATCTCACCAAAAATTTTCACTTCTTTGGCGCCATTCATCAACCGCCCCCCCAGTGAATGGGGTTCACAATAACCCACCAGGAGAATGGTGTTTTTACTATCATGGATATTATTCATGATATGGTGTTTCACACGTCCCGCATCCGCCATCCCGCTCGCGGATATGATCACACAGGGCTGGGGTAGATAATTGAGGTTCTTGCTTTCATCAACCGTTTTGATAAATTTCAATCCTTTGAAATCGAAAGGGTCATCATCGGTTTCCATGACCTTTTTGATCCGCTTATTAAAGTTTTCAGGATAATTCTTTAATACAGCCGTGGCCTCCCGGCTAAGCGGGCTATCCACATAATAGGGAATATTGGGTAACCTGTTTTCCAGTTCCAGCTGGTTCAATGCATAGAGCAGTTCCTGTGTTCTGCCAACGCTAAATGCCGGTATGATCAATTTACCCTTTTTTTCCACGCAGGTTTTTTCTACCCACTGTAACAGCGTATCCGCTGTTCCATGGACTTCATCATGCAACTTGTTTCCATAGGTGCTTTCGAGAAGAATATAATCTGCCTGAGGAAACACTGAGGGTGACCGGAGAATGGCGTCATTATACCTGCCGACATCCCCACTGAAACTGAGATGGGTGGTTTTACCATCCTCCTGGATCCGCAAATGAACCGAAGCACTACCAATAATATGCCCCGCATCGGCAAACATGATCTCCACACTTTCATCAATCCTTGTCCAGGTGTCATATTTAACGGTCTTGAACATTTCCAGCGCCCTGGCCGCATCATCCAGGTCATACAAGGGCTCATAGGGAGGCAAGCCCTGTTTCGCTCTTCGTTTATTGATAAACCGGGTATCATCCCGCTGGATCTCCGCAGAATCTTCCAATAAAATCCCACTCAGCTCTTTTGTTGCAGGTGTGGAAAAGATGATACCCGTAAAACCATCTTTTACCAACTTGGGAATCAGACCGCAATGATCTATGTGTGCATGGGACAAAACCAGGTAATGTATCTCTGCAGGTTCAAATCCAAAGCTGGCATTGAGTGTATTGGTCTCTTTGCCCAGTCCCTGAAAAAGACCACAATCCAACAAAACTTTTTTACCGTTTTTCAGTGTAATCAGGTGCTTGGATCCGGTAACGGTTCTGGCTGCACCATGGAATGCTATTTTCATATTTCACTTTTAACCGGATCACAAAAAAAGTTGCGCCGGATCTGTTTTATTGAATGAATAGCCGACCTGCGTCAGCTTTTTACTTTAAAACTCCAGGTAATAAAGAATTCGGAAACCGTTTCCCCTTTCGGGTTGGTGCCGATGGAACAACAACGGATGGTCCTGCTTTCTCCGGTTTGGATCGCCTGTTCCACGGTTGCTGAAATCAAATCTCCATCCTGACAGGAAAACAGGATCCTGTCTACCGCTTTTTTATAAAACCTGGCTTCCAGTCCTACGACCAGCATACTAACAGCCGGGTCTCGCTTATATACCTCGGCAGAAGCCAGTAATCCCGTACTCATTTCTGCTGCCATCGACTGTATGGCAAAATACATGGACCGGAATGGATTCTGGTTAAACCATGAATACTTTACGGAAACAACGGCTTGCTTTTCTGAAAATGATACGATCCGCAAACCTGCGAAAAGCGCCGAAGGAAGCCGTTGCCATAAGAACAACCGGAATTTTAACGGATGCATGATTTGACGCTGAAACGCATGAAAGGCAGGGTTCATAATCCGGCACTAGTTTTTTAACCATTGATAATTTTTCTCATTGAGGGCATCTTTACGCCAATTATCCAGGAATTCGAATACACGCTGTTTGCTATATCCATTCCCTTCTTCAAGATAGGCCGAATTCTGCGTATGCAGTAGTTTCCCATCCCCATCCAGGATAAGAAAAACAGGAAAACCAAAACGGACCGGGAAACCGTATTTCTTAAAAGTAGCGTAGTTTTTATTTTCCTCGCTATAATTCAAATGACAAAGCACATAATTGGTTTTCAGCAATGAGTCCAGTTGAAAATCCGTATGCGTGAAACGATCGAACGCAAGACACCAGCTGCACCAGTTACCACCGGCCTGGATCAAAACATGTTTGTTTTCCGCTTTTGCCTTTTTTACCGCAGCAGCGATCTCTTTCTCTGCATTGGCTTTGGGATGGTATAGACTATCGGCTGCTGAAAGGGATAGGCAAGCCAGCAGCTGTAAACAAAAGAGGATAGAAATAGATTTGCGCATAACCTGTCAATATTTAACCATCCAAACCCGCTTGAATGGCATTAACAGGTTAAATGTACCAAGTACTGGCTTTTGACAGAAATCTAATCCTGATTTTTATCGTTTGTTTTACAGGAGCAGGGCGGCGAGAGCGTAATCGGCAAAAAGGATCAGTATGCAACTGACAACCACCGCACTGGTACTGGCCCTTCCGATTTCCAGGGAGCCGCCTTTAACGGTATAACCGAAATAGGCAGGGATGCTGCTTAGGATAAAAGCAAATGTATACGATTTGTACAGGGCAAAATTGATGTTATAGATGTTCAGGTTCTGGCGGAGCCCTTTGTCAAAAATATCTGTGGCCAGTATACCCGACATGGCACCCGCCATACGGCCACCCCAGATACCCAATACGGCGGAAATCACAATCAGACAAGGAATCACAACCAGTGATCCCAGGATCTTGGGTAATATGAGGTAGCTTTTTGTATTGATACCCATGATTTCCAGGGCATCGATCTGCTCACTGATCCGCATGTTTCCCAATTCACTGGCGATCTTGCTGCCTACCACACCCGCCAATACAATACTGACAACAGTGGGTGATAATTCCAGTATCATGCTATCCCTGACGATTTGTGCGATGGTGGAAGAAGGCACCAGCGGACTTACCAGCTGATACGCAGTTTGCACCGTGGTCACGGCACCCAGGAACAATGAAATGATCACAACAATGGGCAAGGCACCCACACCGATCTCCACACATTGATGCATAAACTCCTTCCAGTACATCCGCCAGTTTTCAGGCTTGGTGAACATGCCTTTCAGCATCAATAAAAATGTTCCAAAGT
>JAGWTX010000050.1 GCA_028875955.1 Bacteroidota bacterium
TTCTTTATCATGCGTTTCTAAACAATGATGGGTGTTCTTTTATTTGAAATTATTTACCCCCTCAATATATGTAACAACGGTAGTAAGTTTTAAGTTGAGAAAAATGTAGCGAAAAAACTACGAGCAATATATTAAAACCGACAATAATTTAGATATCTTTTTTGCAATCGTTTGAAAGTTTAATTTTACTTTTATCTAACGTTCGATTAAAGTAATCCCCCCTCCCCTCGAATGTAGTATATTTTCTATATCATTTGGTTCCATTTTACTGGTCAGTTTAAGTTAAACTTACTGAGGAAATTGTACCTGAATTTAGTTCGAAATTCTAAAATATCATATATCTAATGAAGATTAGCAACTGTCCGGGCATCGTATTTGCTATGCTCCTTTTAGTGTCTACTGCGTTTTTTTCCTGTAAAAAAAATGCAGATAATAAATTGAACATATCGCTACATGACAAGTCGCTTTCTGTTATTCAATCGTATATTCAAGGTAGTTGGAAATTACATCATGAGTTAGGTGGTTATTGTGGTTCATGTATTTATTATCCTAAAGACAGTTCATTTAATTTATACTTAACTCTAACTCCTGCAAGGATTATTTTTAGGAATGCCGCTAGGTCAACGATAGATACAGCGATCGAATGGAAACACGTGAATATTTTCGGAGATTCAACCTTTACAATGAATTTTCAAGATAAAAATGGAGTTCCAATTGTCCTTGGAGCTCGTGAAGTAGTTAATGATACATTGGCACTCTATCAACCTGGTCCTGACGGAATGTACTTCTACTACATCAAAACAAACTAAGTCATTTAAAATCCAATAATATGAAACCGTTTTACAAACGATTATTTTCAGCGATATTGTAAGTGCCCCTTATTTCAGACAGCTTTATTTAGAGTCTGATCATTTTTTAAAAGGTTCATTTTCCATTCATAAGGCGTAAGATTTCCTAATGATTCATGTGGTCTCTTGTGATTGTATTCTTCTATCCATTCCTGTGTCAGTTGTCTTACCTGGTACAGATCAAAGAACATGTAAGCATCCAGTACTGCCTCACGGTAAAGTCGATTAAATCGCTCGATATATCCGTTCTGCATAGGTCTTCCGGGTTGGATGTATTGGATAGCAATCCCTTTGTCTTTTGCCCACAGTTCAAAATCCTTTGAGGTAAACTCCGGTCCATTATCTACCCTTACAGTGGTAGGCGTACCGGTGGTCTCGATTATCCTGTCCAGCGTCCTGATCACCCGTTTTGAGGATAAGGAGGTATCTATTTCAATAGCCAATGCTTCCCTCGAACAATCATCGATTACATTGAAGGTTCTGAATTTCCGGTTACCGGTCATACTATCAGTCATAAAATCCATGCTCCATGTTTTGTTCATTTCCTGTTGTTGTTGCAGAGGCTGTTTTACGCGTGTGGGAAGTCTTCGCTTACCCTTCCGTTTTTTATTCAGCTTTAAAAGCTTGTAAACCCTGTACACCTTCTTATGGTTCCAATCCTTACCTGATCTGCGCAAATAAGCAAAGAGCTTACACAGTAATAATTAATAAAGGCAGATAAAAATATCTGCCTTTATTAATTATTATTCTAAAAAGTTGTTTTATGCTTCCAGCAACATCTGTGCGTAATCCCTGCACTTCTTTGTTTCGATCACCGCATTGGAATTTTTGGGGATATCGTATTCCAGTTCGATGGTTGCCGGCATTTTGTATTTCTTTTCCTTCATCAATGCAAAAATCTCTTTCAAAGGTGTATCACCCTCACCCCAGGGCATATTCTTTCCGCCATTGGCCTTGGTTTTCCGGTCTTTGATGTGCATGGAACTGATCCGTTTGTGCTTGGTTTCAATCAGCCGCAATAAACTTTCCGAAGTATTCCCCGCCGCAATATAATGTCCGCAATCCAGGTTTAAAGTGTTATAGGGCGACTGGGCCAATGCGGTATCCCATGCCGTTTCGGAAGCCTGCAAGTGTGCATGGTACCCGATATAGGTTTTGTTTTGGGCACCCAGTTCACCCAGTCTTTTGGTTTGGGCAGGGTCTGCCGGTAATTCAACGGAAACCGAATTGGCGCCCAATGCTTTTGCCGCACGCATGGAATAGATGATTTCACCATCGGTATTTTCAGGTGCCAGCGAATTGGGTTTATAGGCATAAATGGTCACGCCGGCGGCATTGAATTTTTTCCGCAATTCCACAAACTTATCCATGGAGATCGTTTCCCGCCAATTAGCCACCTGCTGCTGGTATTCCTTTAACTGCGCTTTGGTCTCTTCACTCAATTCAGGTCTGCCCTGACCCGGTACACGGGCAGGCATTTTTACCGTGTTAACCGGTCTGCCCAAATAAAATTCCACTTCATCGCCTTTCAGTTCTATGGCATTGATGTTACTGTCGATACAATATTGCAGCAATTGATCCGGATGCCCGGGCATACTTCTGAAAGAATAGGTGGTCACACCGATCTGGACACCCCTGATCAAAGAGTTGGGTTTTGAAGGCAAAAGACGGGCAGCAAAAGCGGATTTTCCGGCCACAAATATGCCCAGGGAAGCCAGGGAACTCTGGTACAGGAATGCCCGGCGGGATGTGTGATTTGACATGGCAAGCGTTTTTTTTGAGAAAAGAAATAGACAACTGAAAATAGTTATTCCTCCGGTAAAAAATAAAAGAAATCGGCGGGCAGGTTGTGCTGTCAGATAGAAATACCAACCGAAAGCGGCATCTTCAGAAGTCGGGGTGCCATTCAGTACAACGCATACCGCAGTATCCTCCTCTCTAATAGCTGCTAACAGGTAAACAACCCGTCTTATCCAATTGGAATATGGGTTAATATCCTTTCCCGCATGTAAAGTAAAGTTTCTTCCCCTCATGACAGAAAAAACCAGGTATCCGTCATTGACTATTACTAACAATTGTTAGCAATAAAACCATACTTTTCATTACCCATGAAAACCCTATCCGGCAGTTGAAGATCAGCACTTGGGGTTTTTTGATTTAATACTATTTTAATCGCCATTCATCAATACGCAGCATATTGGCTGGTATTTTTTTTTACCTTTTGCCAGTATTGTTCCGAGGATCGTTCTGAACAATTTTCAGTTGTTTTTTTTGTAGCCTTATTTTCCCGAATCCGGTTTCACACGAAAAAACTGTCAATTGACCGAAAACTGATACAGAATACCGGGAGGGCTGAATGCATTTATTATATTTAAAAAAATAAAGGACTATGTTTTTACAAAACAGAAAAAAAATGGTGTTGTTATTAGGTGCTACGATTGTTACCGCCCTGATGACCCAGTCGTTCAATTATACGCAGCAACAACAGGAAAGGAAGCTGCAGAATATCAAGGTTTTTCCTTCAACCATGACATACCGCGAGGTTGACCATGCGATGGATCAGTTCAAAGCGGCATTGGGTGTTAAATGCAATTTCTGTCATGCTCCTGATAAAGACAATCCCAGAAGAATGGATATGCCAAGTGATGCCAATCCCATGAAAAATGTGGCCCGCGAAATGCTGCGAATGACCATGGAAATGAACGAGAAATATATGGCCAGCATCAAACATCCTGAATCCGATACCACTCAGATTCAACATATCACCTGCAATACCTGTCACCGTGGCGCTACCAAACCTTTTGGCCAACCCCTGGTTGCACCGGGCCCCGGAGGCGGCGGTCAGAAACCGGCAGCTCCTGCAGCGAAATAGGCAAATTGAACATATTGTGAAATAGATCGTTAGTAGATTGTACAAATAATTTACAGGGCATGGTATGGAAATTAATGAAGGAACTGCCATTGATGTTTGTGGTGGCAGCAGTGATCTGGTTGGTAGTGGCAGGTCTGTTTCTGAGAAACGCAAAAAATAAGGGATCCTTTTTCACCAGGCACAGATCCACATTTCTGGGTATCGTGATAGCAGTTGTTTTAACGCTGGCTGATATCTGGCTATTTGTACAATACATTCCCACCCATTTCAAAAAAGCGCCGACAGAACAGGTTGCCGCACCCGTACTTGAACCCATCCCGGAAACGGAAAGCGGGGATTCAATTGCCAAAAAATCAACAACCCTTCCTTTAAAAGATAGCAGTAAAAAAGAAAAAGACACTCCCGTTCAGCCGGTTGCAAAAACCTATGCGACGCAAAAAGCCAGTATCCGTTTTTTATCCAATGGCAGCACGGAAGATATTGAAGCCACCAATCATTCGGTTGCCTGTTCGCTGAATGATAAAACCGGGAAACTGAGGATACTCGGATTGATCAAAGGTTTCCAGTTTGAGAATGAATTGATGCAGGATCATTTCAATGACAAGGAGTATATGGATAGTGAGACCTATCCCACCACTTCCTTTTCAGGAAAAATCACCGATATGGCATCCCTGGATCTATCCAAAGACGGAACTTATCCCATTACAGCGGAAGGGGAACTAACGATCCATGGTGTTACCAAACCCATTATCGTAAAAGGAACCATAACGGTGACATCCGGAAAAATCCAGTTGCAAAGTGTATTTAAAATCAAAAGAATGGATTTTGGCATCAATACCGATGAAGTAGCAGAAACCCTGGAAATCACGGTAAAAGCCAATTTTGGATAGGGCAATTTTACGGATGTTCGTTATGCATATTGCAACAGGATAAAGCAGGATTCAATTCACCACATTCACCGGATTGCCCTGTAGGAAGCCTGCCACATTTTGTTCGAGTATCTCCATCAACCTTACCCTGGCTTCTTTTGCTGACCATGCGATATGGGGTGTGATCAGACAATTTTTGGCCGTAAAAAGCGGATTGTCGGCGGAAGGGGGTTCAACGGAAAGCACATCAATCCCTGCACCGGCAATCACACCATCATTGAGTGCATCTGCCAGGTCCTGATCGATTACAACGGGTCCCCTGGAAGTATTGATCAGAAAGGCGTTGGGTTTCATGGTATGCAAACTTTTCTGGTTGATCATCCCTTGTGTGTCCCGGGTTAGCGGGCAATGAATGCTCACCACATCTGACCCGCTTAACAAATCAGGCAAATCAACCCATTGAAAATTTTTCCGGTGAGACTGATCAGACCGGGTCCTGCTACAACCCATGATCTGCATACCAAATGCGGTGGCAACATTGGCCACTTCCTGCCCGATGGACCCGAAACCGATGATGCCCATGGTTTTGCCGGATAATTCCTGCAAGGGAAAATCCCAGAAACACCAGTCTTTGGACCTGGCCCATTTCAAATCCCTCACTGCATCGCTGTGTCGTTGTACATGCATACAATGTTCCAGCAGCAAGGCAAAAACCATCTGAACAACCGAATGGGTCCCGTATCCGGGTATATTGGTTACAGGAATTCCTTTGGCTTTTGCTGCCTCTGTATCAACAATATTATAACCCGTAGCCAATACGCCAATGTATTTGAGAGATGGCAGTTGGTCAAGAACCGATTGCGGTAGCGGTGTTTTATTGGTAAAAACGATATCCGCTTCCTTTGCCCGTTCAACAATCCGTTCAGGAGGTGTTCTGTCATAAACGGTAAGTTCTCCGAATTGTCTGATACCCTCCCAGGACAGGTCTCCGGGGTTTAATGCATACCCATCCAATACAACCATTTTCATCGTTTCTGTTTTATTTGTTGCCAGATCAAGGATTCCTTTCAAAATAAAATTAATGGCAAAAGCTTATATTTAAGGTACGAAGTTTAAGGGCAGGTAATCAGTTTATCCGGATACCATCCTGCAGGAAGATTCGCTTTTTATTTTTTGCATTTATTATTTTTCAATTTCCCTTTTATGACAAGGATCTCTTTTGATGAAATGAAAGCCACCATACAAAAGGCTTTTATCAGGGCAGGCATGCCGGAAGACAGGGCCGATATCTGTGCCAGGATACATACGGAGTCTACTGCTGATGGCGTTAATTCACATGGTGTAAACCGGGTTGAAAGATTTGTGGAATACCTCTCCAATGGTTGGGTAGATGCGCAGGCATCTCCTACGCTGGTAAATAATTTAGGGGCATTGGAAATTTACAATGGTAACCTGGGACCTGGTATACTGAATGCAATTTTTGCGATGAACAGAGCCATACAATTGGCCGATAGCAACGGAGTTGGCTGGGTAAGCCTGCAAAATACCACGCATTGGATGCGGGGAGGTACTTATGGCTGGCTGGCTGCACAAAAAGGCTATGTAGGGATTTGCTGGACAAATACGGAAAGATGCATGCCGCCCTGGGGAGGCAAAGCCGAAGGTATCGGCAATAACCCATTTGTAATGGCAGTACCCAGAAAGGAAGGTCCGCTTGTTTTGGACATGGCCATGTCACAATACTCTTATGGAAAAGTTTGGGGTACCAGGGATAAAAAACAAAAATTACCTTATCCGGGTGGGTTTGATCACAATGGCCAGTTAACCGATGATCCGGGTATTATTTCTGAAACAAGAAGGATTTTGCCTATGGGAATGTGGAAGGGATCCGGTTTTGCCATCATGCTCGATTTAATATCAGCCCTTAGCTCAGGTGGACTGACCACTGCAGGAATTGACAAAGTTGGCAAAGGTAGTGGTGGGGGAAGTAATCAGATCTTTATTGCAGTAAATGCCTCAAAGATCAATACGCAGGAATTTATAGACCATGCACTCAACGAAACCATCAGCCAGATCAAATCATCAGAGCCTGCCAAAGAAAAAGGTGAGATCTATTTTCCCGGCGAACAATCGATGAAAACCAGAAAAGAGAATATGGAACTGGGCATACCCATCGATGATGGCGTATGGGCGAAAATCAAAGAACTGGCCAATTCAGTATCCTGACAATATCATCCCCATGAAAGCATTATGCGTGCAAACGCCCAACCAGCTGGTGATTGAGGAAAGACCCCAGCCTCAGATTCAAAGCCCCGGTGAAGTATTACTCAAAGTAAAAGCCGGTGGTATTTGCGGATCCGATATGCATATCTATCACGGAACCTCTTCCGTGGCCACTTATCCCAGGGTGATCGGACACGAAATTGCCGGGGAGATCCTGGCCATCGGTTCATCGGTTTCGCATTTCAAAGTGGGCGACCGGGTTGTGATGGATCCGGTGATCAGTTGCGGGGAATGTTATCAATGCCGGATCGGCAGACGCAATGTTTGTGGCAAATTACAGGTAAGATCCGTTCATGTGGATGGCGGTTACCAGGAATACCTGGTTTTACCGGAAGAAAGCATCTACCGCATCCCCGATGGCTTGACCTGGGAAGAAGCCATCATGATCGAACCCTTTACCATTGCGGAGCAGGTATGCAGCCGGGCAGAAATCGTACCGGAGGACCAGGTGTTTATCATGGGGGCAGGACCCGTCGGGCTCAGTATCCTGAAAATGGTGAAACTCTATGGCGCTACCTGTTTTGTTTCGGATATCATGGATAATAAACTGGCTTTCGCCACTGCTTATGGGGCCGACGCTGTGATCAATGTAAAGAACCTCTCTATTCAGGATGAAATAAAAAGACTGACAAATGGTAATGGCGCAACCGTAGTCATTGATGCCGCCTGTACAAAAAATTCATTGGAACAGGCCATGGAATGCGTATGTTCTGCAGGGAGGGTGATTACACTGGGTTTTGGAAAAGATCCCTCCCATATTCACCAGTTAAGCATAACCGCACGTGAAATAGATATCCGGGGATCCCGGTTACACAATAATAAGTTTCCACAGGTGATTGCCAATTTCCAATCGGGTAAACTTCAGGTGAAAGATATGATCACCCATCGGTTTCCCTTTGCAGAAGTGCAGGACGCGCTCAGACTCATGGAAGATCCTTCGATGGAGAAAGGGAAAGTGGTGCTGCTATTTTAAAAAAACCGACAACTATTTTTTCCGGTATTGAACCGCCCATGTTGCTTTCGCATCGGTTGCGGGCCGAAAACTGATTTTCCGAACATTTTTTATTTTGCTGTTCCCGAGCAGGGTTGCACCCTGTAAGGAAAAACGGGAATACTGAAAATCATCGGGTTCATACAGATAGATTGTATAATCATCACCCGCCACCAGTTCACTTTCCCCTTTTAACTGTTGCGCTTTCCATTCCAGGGAATTTATCTCCCATGCGCCACAACTGATATGCCGGTTGGTAGCCAATAATTGCGGATGGTTTTGCTTTTCGCGAAAACAAAAAACCTGGCAGTGATATTGGGTATCAATCGATTCGGGAATAAATGTTTTTGTATGAATACCTTCAAATTTCTTTGTCCAGAATTCAAAGACCAAGTATTCCTTTTTTTCATCCAGCCCCAGATCCCGCAGGGGTAATACCTTGTCCCTGTCATCCAGTCTGCCCAGTACCAGCCAGTTTTCCCAGGGCTTTGACAATTCCAATGAAAACAAACCGGTAGTCGTAGCGGTGCTGGCATCAAAGGGTCGAGGTCCGCTCCCACTCATTTCCAGATCAGCACCGGAAATCAGGTTTGAACGGGATGGGTCTACATCGTATACCTGACCGGGCTGTGTATATAAAACAGGAATTGAACGTATGGCTGCATCCATCAGTGGAGAACTTTGGTATTTTTCAGGCTTATCTGTAAGCATGAATAAGGAACCTGTTAAGGAAGTGGCTACACAACTCCGATAAGCTTCCTGATTGGATAAAACAATATGATCGGGATCATTGCGCCAGATGATATTGTTATAGGAGTTAAACTGTGCCAGCCCCGCATAACTATAGCCATCATTCCCTATGCGGCATCCGTCAACCAATCCAACCAGTTCCGGCCGGATTCCCCAACAGGCTAATAAGAAATTATTTTTCCCGATCCGGTTCCGTACCTCCTGCACCAGTTTCCGGTAGGCCTGGTTGCGATCGATAGAACGCTGTTTGAAATAATCCGCATAACTATTGTATCCTTCATATTTCAAATGTCTTAATGCATCCAGTTTAAAATAAGACCAGCCCTGGCTGGCAAAACCTGCATATACCGGTGAAACCAATTGATCCAATGTCTTTTGCTGTGAACCATCCATGACATACCCGATCCAGTTACCTTTGGCAGGATTTCCCTTTGCGTCTTTTACAAACAGATCCGAGTGATGATAAGCAGCAGCCGAGTCGGCAAATGATACGTTTGTCCAGATGGCTGGTGTTAATCCCTTACCTTGGATATATGATGCGAGTGCACCCATTCCGGAAGGAAATTTTGAATTGGGCCTTAGCCAGGTATCCGGCATGCCGATGGGTTCCTGTTGGTAACCGTCATCGATCTGAAGATAATTGAGACCATATTTTTTTAATTTCTCCGAAAGGACATCCGCTGTCTGATGAATATCCTTCTCCGTGATCTGGTTAAAATAGGCAAACCAACTGCACCAGCCTACAACCGGTTTTTTCCATATCCGATAAGTGGAGGGTTCAAAATAAGATAGTCCCCGGTGCTTTTTAAAATAGTCCGGTTTAAAACGGATCACCAGTTCGGTGCCTGTATAGGAGAGCGCATATTGAAATTGCGGTTCGGGTTCCAGGGAGAACCTGGGATAGGCTGCATCAAAAGAAAGTAACCAGTCCTGCTTCCTTTCATAAACTGCATTATTCAAAAGACTATGACTGGG
>JAGWTX010000654.1 GCA_028875955.1 Bacteroidota bacterium
GTGCCCAGGACTGGATTCGAACCAGCACATCCTTGCGAACGCTGCGACCTGAACACAGTGCGTCTACCAATTTCGCCACCTGGGCAATGATTCATCAGGGATTTAACTAAGTTCCTTGACGGTATAAGGTGTTTCAGGGCTGCAAATATAATGGCTAAGGTGAAACCAACAATAAGTTATACAAAAAACT
This sequence comes from Bacteroidota bacterium, assembly GCA_028875955.1. Classification (GTDB taxonomy): domain Bacteria; phylum Bacteroidota; class Bacteroidia; order Chitinophagales; family Chitinophagaceae; genus Sediminibacterium. The sequence goes on from JAGWTX010000654.1 coordinate 191, forward strand.
TCCACAACCTGTATTTCCTAGCCCAGGAACCCAGGCTTCCCGCCCATCAGATCACCAGCAAACTGCAACCCCTGATATCACTGTTATCCAGTCTGCCCCAGATTTCAAAACTGCCATCTTCCAACACCTGGCCTACATCTTCCGTGGCAATAAAGGCGGAACTGTATACATTGGCCAGATCGATCACCTGCAGGATACCCCTTCCGATCGGGTGGATACTCAGCGGATCTTCCTCATCGCGCACAACCACTTTCATCCAGGGCGGACAGAAAAACCGGCCTTTCCCTTTTGAATAGGCCTGACTGAGCAGTTCGGTCATTCCGTATTCTGAGTGAATTTCAGTCACACCCAGGTATTGGCTGAGGATCGCATGCACTTCTGCCCGGGTAAGCTCTTTTCGCCTGCCCTTCATACCACCCGTTTCCATAACGATGGTGTTTCTGAGTTGCTGGGGGAATTCAGCCGCAAAATCGAGTAACCCAAATGTGACGCCGATCAAGAGGGTCTTTTGTCCGGAATTCTCCAGTTGCTGCAGTCTTTCCGAAAGCAATGCGTGTTCATTCAGGTAAAAACCACTGGAGGGATGTGCCGACAACCGGATCAGTTCATCTACCATGTACACCAGGGAAGAATGCTGTCTTTCCAGATAAGAAGGCAGTAAACCCAGGATACACCAATCAGACGGATTCCCGTAAAAAAGCCGGAAAGCATCCAAAAAACTCCTTTGATAAAGGGCTGGATCCTTTACATAATGCTTGCTGGTATTCGACCGGGTCGTGCCACTGCTTTCAAAAACCAGGCTTTCCCGGAAATCCGTTGTCTTTACCGTTTCTGTCTTAAAAAAGGAAATAGGCAACGCGGGGATATCCATCAGCGTCTTGATGGTAGCAGGATCCTTTTGCATCAGATCCACCCATTTGCGGTATACGGGGTTTTGTTCATACTGGAACCGAAAGACGGCCAGACTTTGTTGATCAAAAGCGCTGGCATCTGCTGTAAGAGAGAAAATATTGTTAACATCCATTGACTGCACAGTGAGGTATTCTGATATTTAAACTAAATTTGAAATGAAAGTGAACCGAATGAAGACAAAATTATTGATACTATTGGCAATACCGGCGCTATTTTATGCCTGTAAAAAGGACAGTTTCACCACCAAACCCCAGATCAGCATAAAAAGCATCAGTAATACTACCCTTCACCAGGGCGATTTGCTATTGTTCCAGCTCGAATTCACGGATAAGGAAGGGGATATCCAGGATACATTATGGGTTCAGAAGATCTCCAAGAAATGTCCGACTTCCCCCGGGGCCCAGTTCCTGAGTAAGAATAAAGTGCCCGATTTTACGCCAACTTCCAATTTGAAAGGGGTTCTGGAGTTCGGATATGGGTACAATGCCAATATTCCCGGCTACAGCACCATTTCAGGTTGCGGCAACCAGAACGACACCGCCTATTTTAAATTCTGGCTCAAAGACAAGGCCAACAATGTAAGTGATACCATAACTTCAGCCGATATTGTGTTCTTAAAATAAACAGGCTTGAATGGATTAACCCGATTTCTGCTTTTCGGAAACTATTTTTATGGCTTTTGTGTCATTGCCCTATCGATAGAGGCAAGCCTTCAGCAGCATGCGCTGTTGAATAAGCCGGCTTATT
>JAGWTX010000655.1 GCA_028875955.1 Bacteroidota bacterium
TTAACCGTGGGTGAATTTGCACAAATGGTTAACGGGGAAGGCTGGCTCACCAACCATGTCATTTGTCCGGTAACGATCATCCCGGTTGCCAATTACCGGCACGACATGCCTTATACCCTTCCCGTTTCACCCTCCCCCAATTTGAATTCGGCCCAATCCATTTTATTGTATCCCTCCCTCTGTTTATTTGAAGGGACAGTCATCAGTCAGGGAAGAGGCACTTATTTCCCTTTTACCGTTCTGGGTAATCCGGAACTGAAAAACAAATACTCCTTCTCTTTCACCCCTGTTGGCATCAAAGGAATGGCAGAGACACCACTGCACATGAACCAGGTCTGTTATGGACTGGATCTGAGAAACTATGATACCCGGATCCTGCGCAAAAAGAAAGAGATCAATATCCGCTGGATGATGGATTTCTATCGGGACTATCCGGAAAAGGATAGATTCTTTGATTACAAACAGAGTAAGGAAATGGGTAATATTGATAAACTGGCAGGTACCCGCCAATTTAAAGAACAGATCATTTCGGGTGCATCGGAAGCCGAGATCAGAAAATCATGGGAACCCGGTTTAGCTGCTTATAAGATCATGCGGAAAAAATACCTGTTGTATCCTTAATGAACGGCAGCTTCCGTCACATCCTGCAACAAATAGAAAATGGATTGATAATTCAGATGGGTGGATTCCTGTAAGGCCATTTCACATGTTTTGCCGGAAGAATAAAATCCGTCACAGTTTTTTTCTCCCGTCAGCTGTTTTACTTCTGCACTTTCTGCCCTAGTCGCGGCCTCTGTTAGACCCGGATAATAAAAACCCCTGTCTCCCGCCATTCCGCAACAACTGCTCATAAAAGGAATTTCCGCCTTACCGGCACAATGTTTTCCGATCAGCTGCAATTTGGGAAGTAAATTCATTTTATACACCGTACAAACCGGATGAAAAACAATCGTATTTTTTGGGGAGACAATGGTAAGTCGCGGAAGCAGATAATCCGCCGCAAAGTCAATGCTGTCGATAAACTTCAAACGTTCATATCTGTATTTGTTTTCCGGGTTGAGATAAGGATAGGATGTCTGCAGGGAATGGGTACAGGAGGTTACATCAACCAATACAGGCAGTTTTCCCTCACGAGTCCATTGCCAGAGCTTGTTCATCGTGTCATTGACCGTTTGCGTGTATGCAGTTGGAAATCCCTTGGATGAAAACAGCTGACCACAACAAACGCCATTGACCGAACCGGGGATGTAAATTTTCAAACCTGCTTTATCACAAAGCTCTTTTACAATTTCGGGTAAGGTTTTTGCCTGCACTTTATCCGCCCCCATCATCCTGGTAATACAGGTAGGGAAATATACCACATCAGGTTCATCAGGTTTGTGCGCAATAACCCTCACAGGCCCGGATAAAGCGTTTGTCCAAAGCGGGAATGCAGGAATTTGTTTCCTGATCCCTTTTGTCAGTTGCTGCATGGTTTGTTTGCCCAGGACCCGGTTCATCCAATGCCCTGATCGCAACGCGAGTTTCACCATTCGCTCCACAAAACCGAAATGAATTGATACCTGTCTGGCAATCTGATTGGCAAACCTGCCATGATTTTCCCTGCGAAGCCGCTTGATCAGGTCTCCGGTGTTGATCGATACAGGACAATCCACTGCGCACATCCCATCTACGGCACAGGTATCCATCCCTGAAAACTGGTATTCTTTTAATAACTGATGATAAGTTTGCTGATCCCCGGAAACTTCCAGTCTTTTTAAGGAACGCCTTAACTGGATACGTTGCCTCGGGGTAAGGGTAAACTCCCTGCTCGGGCACCTGTTTTCACAATAGCCGCATTCCAC